>JAITFF010000021.1 GCA_031281515.1 Holosporales bacterium
CAGGCTCTTAAAGATATCGATAAGGTCTGGGAAACCTTGCATTTTCAGGAACAGAGAAAGATTGTGAAGTTACTGATCAAAACCGTTGCTGTGGATAATTCTGGCATCAAAATCATTCTGAATCACGAAGGTGCGCATGAACTAGTAAAGGAGATGGCGGCGTGACATTTGCGATAAATCCAGAAGATCTTTACATGGAATTTACCACGAAACGCAAAGGCGGTAGGACGTGGATCATAACACCTGACGGCAGCGATCCCGTATTCGAGAAGGTAAAAGTGGACAACACGATCTTCAAGGCATTGGTCAAAGCGCATTTATGGCAACGCTATATTCGTAATGGACGCTTTGCTTCTATGAAAGACCTGGCTGAAAAGAAAGGCATTGCTGAATCCTACGTAAGGAAAGTTATAAATCTCAACTACCTTTCTCCGAAGATTAAAGAAATGATCTTAGATGGCAAATTTCCAAAGCACATTAGCCTCCAGGATATCCTCTACAATACTCCAATCCTGTGGTTTGAGCAGGAGAAATTCTGCAAGTAAAGTTTGGAGTTATTTATATACCAGATAGACCGAGATAAATACTTATATACATAAGTTGAACTGTAAGATTAACACTTTGTTAACTCTGCGAATATAGAATTGAATGCGAGTTTAACTAATACTGTGGATATGTGACTATGATAGACCCCGCAAAGCGACAAAACAGAAAATTATCTTTTAGTCCTAAATTACACGCAATAATTTTCACGTTAATTATCAATACAATTATTGGTAGTGCAGAATCTTCGCAACAAACCAATACAATTAAAGGGAGAGACCGTTGGATAGAGTATGAAGTTGCATACCCTGATGATTGGACATCGGCAAGTCAGATTTGTTATTCAGATAAAGGCCTCCCGAAAAAGCTCGATGAATACATCGTAAGCCATGCAGGGATTATCAAGGAATTAAACTTATATGGGATTGACATAGCGAACATACAGGTAATTATGCCGCAATTACGGATGCTAAGGTTGCAAGTCAATTACATAGGAGACAATGCATTTGAGAAGGCTCCAAATTTAGAAGCCATTATAATAAATCCATCAACAAATTATAGAATCACAACAATCAGTCCGCTAGCATTCGCAAATCTGGAAAAGCTACAGAAAATTTACATGGACCCGTCAATCTTAGAATCATACATGAGCTCGCAAGCCCAATTCGTGCAGCCGTTTAAGGGGTGCAACACATTCTGTAAAATATATACCGATCGCGACGCATTCTACGCAGATGATGAGTCATCGCCAGGGTGCCTCGGAACGGTTAGTGAAATCAGCGGCTTGAACCTACAAGGGTTACGAGTGTCCATAGGCTCGGAGAGAGCAAACTTGCCTCCACAGAATCCGACTCAGTCGCCCGGCTTTAATCAATATCAAGCCACGGCGACATATCCCGGCCCAGCACGTGTAAGGGTGGAGGAGGTTCCATCACCGGAGAATATATATGCTGATCCAGTGAACCCCACTCCTCCTCACCCATCACTTGGCAAGGTGGAGGAGGTTCCAACAGTATCGATACCACTCAAGAGGTCGGTGCCACCTAAAGCACCTCCTGTAAAGGGAACTGCTGGTAAATCTGTGGCAGTACCAGCTAGGAACCCAGCACCAGTGCCGAGAAGGGCGCGTCGATAACTCCAAGCTTCGGCCTGAATCATCCTGAGTTCACGTAACTCCCAGCTGTCCAGAATTTGATGGGGTAGATTCTTACTAATGCCATGGTTTTGGAGCAAAAAGTTCGAATCCCCACCGAGAAAATGGGCGGTGGTACCTATAAATTCATCCCTAGCAAAGCCTTGGTTTTCAAGGGGTTGAAGTACAGCAAAATTTTATACTTCCAGGTTTTACTCCAAGCGGCGCCCTTCGATATAGCAAAGGGCGCTGGTTTGGAGTTATGGAGTCATTTTTGGTGTAAAAACTGCCATTTTTGGTGATTTTTGCAAGATCGAAAGGGCGCCGACTAACCCCAAAAAGCTTCAGGAATCAACGGCTCTAGAGGTATGCCATAATTTTCACGGAGTAGTATTTAAAAGACAAATCTGGCGGAGAGAGGGGGATTCGAACCCCCGGCACGGCCGGGCCGTGCAACGGTTTTCGAGACCGCCCCATTCAACCACTCTGGCACCTCTCCCCTGGTATTCTCTCCAAAATAACACATTCACGACCCTGATCACAACCTAGCGCTTACCCTCTAAATTTCTTACTTCTATTTCCTCATCAGATCGGGCAGAATCTTCTTCTAGATTTTTAACGTGCGATCCATCTCCAAAAAAAAACAATGAGTGAAAAACCAAATGAAAATTTCAAAATAGTCGCCAAAAATAAGAAGGCAAAGTTTAATTATGAAATACTGGAGACCACTGAGGCCGGGATCATTTTGACTGGATCAGAGGTTAAATCCATTCGCAATGGCCGGGTTAGTATCAACGAGGCCTTCGTCGGTTCAAAGGCTGATTCCATGGATGTGTTTCTGTTCAATTCCGATATTTCAACATATAAACAGGCGAGCTACAACAATCACGAACCCAGACGTCCCCGAGTTCTTCTCCTGCATAAAGCTCAGAGGAACAAGTTCCTGAATGCCATTCAAAAGAAGGGAATGACAATCGTGCCACTAACCATGTATTTCAATCATAGAGGAATGTTAAAAATTAGTATAGCCCTCGCAAAAGGTAAAAATGTGGTCGACAAAAGAGAAACGATTAAAACGAGGGATTGGAACTTAGAAAAAGCACGTCTCCTGAAAAATTTTAATAAATAACTATCGCGATGAGAATTAAAATAATCATTGAATACGATGGGACCGGGTTCGCCGGTTGGCAAAGGCAGGACAACTCCAATAATACAGTTCAGGAGACCCTGGAAAAGGCAATCGAAAAAGTCTTTGATTATCGAGAAAGAATTACCCTCTACGGAGCTGGGCGGACGGATGCCGGTGTACACGCGACGGGACAGGTTGCTCATTTTGATATCCTATCGGATCTACTCGTCGAAAGGTGGATGAGAAATGCTCATAAACTAGTCAGAGCAGTGAACTTCTATCTAATAGAAACTGGGGTCGTGGTCCTAGGGGCTGACATCGTTCCCGATGACTTTCATGCCAGATTTTCAGCGAAAATGAGACATTACGAGTATATAATCCTTAACCGGGAAACGTCCTCAGTAATCGTCGCTCGCCATTCATGGCACGTCTCCAAAACACTCGACATACTGCCAATGCGGAAGGCCGCCGAATATTTTGTTGGGAAACACAATTTATCAGCCTTTCGATCGGCCGAATGTTCCGCCAATAACACGGAACGAAATATTTCGTCGGTAGTCGTAGACAAAATAGGGCAACTCATCACTATATCGGTTTCGGCGCGGTCGTTTCTTCATAATCAGGTACGTATCATGGTCGGGACTCTCCGAATGATTGGAGCCGGGGAAAAAGAGCCGGAAATTATACCGGTTCTCCTTGAAAGCGGTGACAGAAGGAATGCCGGACCAACGGCGCCAGCCTGTGGACTGTATTTGAGGAGGATCGATTATGAATCTCCATAGATCAGATATCTCGAAATTAGCGCATACCTACGGAATCCCTTCGAGAGAAACTCTCCTCCTGCTGGCACATGTATTGGCAACCGATTATACATCGCTCTTCTTTTCGAACAAGATTCACATTTCGGAGGACGAGTATCGGATATTTTTGGACTGCATAAAAAGACATTCCATTGGAGAACCCATCGCCAAAATTATCGGGAAAAAGGAATTCTACGGTTTAGAATTTAAGACGACGAGGGATACCCTCGATCCGCGTCCAGAAACCGAGATGATCATCGATTTATTCCGAGAAAAATATCCCGACGACTCGGCACACCTCGATATTCTGGATCTTGGAGCTGGGACAGGCTGTATCGGGATCACCCTCCTGACACTATACCCGAGGGCCACTTGTACTTTTGTAGATATCGATGAAAAGGCTCTCGCAGTGGCGAGATATAACGCATCTGCACTCAGACTACTATCTCGCAGCTCTTTCACTCTGAGCGACTGGTTCTCCAACATCGAGAGTCGGCGGTTCGATGTTATAGTCACCAACCCGCCGTACGTCCGAGATGATTTCGAGTTGAAGGGCGGGGTATTGTTCGATCCACCGGTGGCCCTTTTTGGAGGCCCAGATGGACAGAGGGATATTCACACAATCCTCAGACAATCTCCCATTTATTTGAAGGAGAATGGGGTCCTGATTATGGAAGGACTGGAATGCTAGCATAGTCTCCTCACTTAACTCGCAAGCTTCGGTGCAGACGGGACCCTCGAGTTAGAAGCGGCTTTGCATATATCAAAGGAGGAATGCAGATTGTGAGGAAGAGGTTGTGCCCGGCAGCTATAGCTGGAAAAAAAATCACGACAAGGCGCCTTGGCTAGGGTCGTAAAAAGACTCGAAAGAAAGAACAAACCAGCGAAAGAGACGTGTGTGCCGTGATGAAGAATTTGCTGCATGAGTTGCTTAGGGTACTGAAAAATGGGCAGCTTTTCGACGACATCGAATCATTCAGTCAGCGATTTTGTCCGTTTTTTCGTTGACTCGAAACGTAGTATCTTGACAACTGGGGCCTCCCTAGCTCCGCTTCATAGCTTTCCTCCCGAGGCCCAACCTCCGGTTAGTTGCCCTGGCTGGGCTTGCACAACTGGTGCAGGGGCAGGATACTGCGAGCGTGCCCCAACCCAAGGCGGGGGAGGCGTGGAGGCAGCTACCGCAGTCCTCTGTAGCGGAGACGAGCTATATGGATTACCTGCGGGATATCCGGTAGCTCTTGGTTGTGGGGAAAGGGTAGTACCACCCTGTTGCGAAGGGACGACTCCCCACCCACCCGTTCCAGGAATGGCTTGTGCTTGCCCTAATGGGGTTCTGGTCGCTACAGTTGTGGGACCTGATTGCGATTGCCACTGAGCTGAAGCAGGGGGTTGAGGAGCTCCCCACTGATTTCCCGCATATCCTGCCTGAGAATTGAAAGTAGAGAGAGTGGGGTAAACCGGAGCCAGCGGCGCCCTTCCAGTTGCAGCTGGAGGGGGCACAGCTCCCAGAAATTGGGTCGTAGGTGTTGCCGGAAGGGCGGCTACTGCCCCTCCGGGAGGTAATCCCGGCGGAGGAGGCGCTACTACTCCTGTGTTGTAGCCCCCGACCTGATTTACGGGGACAGGGGCAGCTGGAGGTAAACCCACTCCATTTGCCTGGTGCATAAGGGCGGCCACTTGAGCTTCAGCGCTGGCCTGACCGACCTTAATCTGATTCGCCACCGCTGCCCCTTGCTGCTTTAGTTCCCATATCTTTTGAAAGGCTTCTGTCCCTTGTTTGGTGAAGTCTCCTACTGCTTTGCCTAATTGGCTGAAGTCGAAGGCTTCGGTTACTGGAGAGCTTAGCGCCGAGATGGACACTACCGCCCACGCGGCCTTGCAAACAATTCTCTTGGTTGCAACAGTCAATTGGATTGAGGCCATACTTCCCCCGTTATCGAAATATCGATTTACTTTTGCTCTAAACGCTACTTCGATTGTACGGGGGAGTGGATTAATTAATTGTTAACTATATTGTTGATTACTTGTGCTTAACTGCTTTTTGTTCAGAAAAACAGCGGCGTTCCTGGTATTCACTTTGTTTTCCTTTATTAAAGGCCGACGTCGGGCGGTAATATCCCATAACTCGAGTCCAGACCTCGCATACTGTCCTACCTTCATTCTTAATCTCGATAACTTCTTTCCTATTATCCATTGGCTACCTCCTTCTCTCCAAGTACTCTCGCTGCCAGAAACTGTTGTCTCTTGAGTTCTTCGTCGCACTTCGGGCAGTACCTATGTTCCCCCCGCAAATATCCGTGTCTCGGACAAATTGAGAACGTCGGAGTTATTGTTATATATGGTATTTTATATTTTGTCAAGACCCGTCGTACCAATTCCTTACAGACCGAATAATCTGAGACTCGTTCCCCAAGATATAGATGAATAACGGTTCCGCCCGTGTATTTCCTCTGTAATTCCTCCTGGTGATCCAGCGCTTCGAACAAATCTTCTGTATATGCGACAGGCAATTGGGACGAATTCGTGTAATACGGCGCCTCTTTCGGACCGGCTTGAATGATATCGGGATATCTCCGGGCGTCCTCTTTCGCGAATCGATACATACACCCCTCCGCCGGCGTTGCCTCCAGATTGTACAGATGTCCAGTCTCTACCTGGAATTCGACGAGCCTCTCCCTGATGTGATCCAATATTCTCAGGGCCATTTCTTTTCCATCCGGAGCTGCTATGTCGATTACATCATTCGTAAAGTTCCGAATCATTTCATTTAAGCCATTAACTCCAATCGTTGAGAAGTGATTCTTGAAGGTTCCGAGGTATCGCTTGGTAAAGGGATACAAGCCGTATTCCATCAGCCTCGCCACTACTTTCCTCTTAATTTCCAGGCTATTCTTTGCCAGTTTCAGAAGTTCATCTAAATGAACGAGTAGCCCAGCCTCATCCTTTTTATGTAGGTAACCAAGTCTGGCGCAATTTATCGTTACGACTCCGATCGAACCGGTCTGTTCAGCAGATCCGAACAGGCTATTCCCTCGTTTCAATAGCTCTCTCAAATCGAGCTGCAGTCTACAGCACATCGAGCGAATCATGTTAGGGCTGAGGTCAGAGTTTATAAAATTCTGGAAATATGGAATTCCATACTTTGCCGTCATTTCGAATAATATATCCACATTCTTTCCATCCCAGTCAAAATCTTTGGAGATATTGTAGGTAGGAATTGGAAACGTAAAAACCCGGCCACTTCTGTCTCCTCTGGTCATGACCTCAATGTACGCCTTATTGATCATGTCCATTTCTTTCTGGAGAGTACCATACGTAAAATCCAGTTCTTCCCCGCCGACTATGGGGTGTTCATCTTTGAGATCCTCCGGGCAAACCCAATCGAACGTAAGATTGGTAAATGGTGTTTGAGTTCCCCATCGAGTCGGAACATTCAGGTTATAGATGAATGATTGCATCTCCTGATAAACCTGCTTATACGTCAGATTATCGATCCTGACGAACGGAGCCATATATGTATCGAATGAACTGAAGGCCTGAGCTCCAGCCCATTCGTTTTGCAAGGTCCCCAGAAAATTCACAATCTGAGACAGGGCGGTCGATAAGTGTCTCGCGGGTGATGCTTCAGCCTTCCCGCTGACTCCATTAAATCCCTCTTGAACGAGCATTCTCAAGGACCAGCCAGCGCAGTACCCGGAGAGCATATCTAAATCGTGGATATGCATAAATCCATTGATATGCGCTTCCGATATTTTCGATGTATAGATCCTATTTAACCAGTAATTTGCGATGACCTTCCCAGATAGATTCAGGATGAGTCCACCCAATGAATACCCTAGGTTCGCATTAGCTTTGACTCTCCAATCGAGTTGATCAATGTAATCGTCCACGCTCGAAACGGCATTGACGAATGACTGGTGCTCGGCCCTTAATTTTGCATGTTGCTCTCTGTAAAGGATGTAAGCCTTCGCCGTCGTTACGTATCCATGCTCGATGAGGACTCTTTCGACTATATCCTGTATATCCTCGATACTCGGTGCTGATTTGGGATACTTCTTCGCGAGGAGGGATGTCACCTTGAAGGCAAGCATTCTGGCCTCTCCGACATCAAATTCATTCGTCGCACTCGCCGCTCCGGCAATCGCTTTCGTTATTTTTTCTGTATCAAATGGAGCAAACGTTCCATCTCTCTTAATTACAAAATTTAAAATCGCATCATTCGCCATTTGCTAACTCCTTATTCATTAGATTCACAGTATTGCCAACTCCGTAAAGATGGATAAAGGACCCCATTTTCGGACCGCTCTCAGAGCCGAACAAGAAACCATACAACGTTTTGAACCAGCTCCTTATATCATCTTCGAAAAATCTCTTCCCAACCTCGAAAACTTTGGTCTGAAAATCATCGGCGCTAGCATGATGATCTAATTCTTCGAGTTCATCTCGTAATTCGGTAATTGCCCTCCTTTGCAAATCATCCGGAACTATAAACTTTCTGGTATTCGCTACGAAATCTTCATAATACGTGACCGCGAATTTGACCATTTTCTTAGTGAAATCCATTGTCTCACTGGATCCACTGCCATCAGCGATATATTTCTTCACAAATTCCATCAGAACATTTTCATCCGCCGTACTGCACGCCTGTACTAAATTCAGAAGCATCGAGAATTTCGGGCAATTTGAAAGATGGGGTGGATTTCCATCGTGAATATGAAACACTGGGCTATCTGGATTTTCACCAGTATTTTCAGATTTATGAAAAGCCTCAATGGAATCTATATAATCATCCATGGCGCTCGGTATAACGTCAAAATATAGACGTTTTGCACGCTTCGGAGATTGATACATATAGTATGCTAGGCTTTCGTGTGGAGAATATTTCAACCACTCATCCATCGAAATTCCGTTTCCCTTTGATTTAGAAATTTTTTTCCCGTCCTCATCGAGGAAAAGCTCATACGTCAAATTTTCTGGCGGCCTTCCTCCGATAATATTGCAAATCTTCGAAGACAGCTTGAAAGAGTCGATGAGATCTTTCCCATTCATTTCATAGTCTACTCCGAAGGCGACCCACCGCATTCCCCAATCGGCCTTCCATTGTAATTTACAGTGGCCATCAAGAACAGAGACCTCTTCGAGATTACCGGTTTCTGGATCTGCGTATACTATTGTACGGCTATCTAGATGCGTCTCGATGATCGGGACCTGCAGGACTTTTCCAGTCCTCGGGCAAATCGGAAGAAACGGACAATACGTCCTTTGGCGCTCTTCTCTCAGAGATGGCAGCATGACACTCATAATTTCATCATAATGTTCCAGTATCTTCGATAGACATTCATTAAAAGCTCCAGATTTATACATTTCTGTCGAACTTTTGAATTCATACTTAAATCCAAATGAATCGAGAAACCTTCTCAGCATGGCATTGTTATGATGGGCGAAGCTTTCATATTGACCAAATGGATCTGGTATGGAGGTTAGTGGCCTCTCCAGATTGGCCTCGAGCTGCTCTCGATTCGGAACGTTTGTCGGGACTTTTCTCAGGCCATCCATATCATCTGAAAAAACGAATAATTTTGCTGGGATATCCGACAACTTCCTGAATGCCTGCATGACGAATGTCGTCCTCAAAACTTCTCCGAAGGTACCGATGTGCGGAAGTCCGGACGGCCCATATCCCGTCTCCAAAATCACACAATCCTTTCCGGGAACAGCCCCGAGGCGCCCGATAATCTTCCGTGCTTCTTCGAATGGCCAAGACTTGGCGATATCAAGATGATTTCTACAAGACATAAAGTATTCCCTAACTAATTGAAGAATGTAAACTTATAATGACGATGGCCTCATGATACCACTTCTTCTATCCGATTGAAACAGAGGAATGTAAAACTAATATCTCTTACTCCATCCAATGCCGAGTCCAAGCGAATTCTTCCCGGATAAGTCGGCCGTAATCTTCGTTCTTTTGGTAATATTTTTCTCGACGATGACTTTCGTTGTGTCTTTCCCAGCTCCCTGATCAATCGATATTTTCATGGTCCCTATGCTCTTACCGATGCTAACTGATGACCTTTCGCCAAAAGTTGCATCATTGGTTTTTTTGATTTCCAATGCATCTATTCCGAATACCGATTTCAACTTGTCGATGATATCAAATCCCCCGCTGTTCGACAGCTTTCCCATCATCGAAAACAGTGTAAATGCCTCTCCCGTAGAAATTTCTGAAGATCTTTTATCGAATAATAAATACGAAAGAACATCGACCTTCGATACGTATGGTTTCGAGAAAAATGTGACATTCGCTCCGTTTTTATCCTGGGTAAATTTGGCCCCTACCTTTATGTTATCCAGGCTTTTGACAGCCGAAACCCGAACGTTGATGATATCCGGCTGGGCACTATCAACCCAAATTTCGCCATCTTTTAAAACAAATTTTTTCCCAGAAACTTTTACCTCCCCCTTTGTCATCTTAATTTTAGCGTAATATTTTGGATCTGATGCATCTCCGGAGACGGAAATTTCCCCGTCCCAGAGACTATCAATCCCGAATTTAGACACCATTTTTAATCCATTCTTAAAAACAAACTTAATGTCGATAGGAAACTGTATTGGGGCAGTCTTTGCCTGGCTTATTGGCTTCGATTGTTTCTTGGGATCGATGATTTCCATCGATCTGGATGATCTCGCTATTAGACTCGATATATCCATTTTTGTATTTTCTGAGTATAAAGCGCCCGATATTTTGATGGATTTCAGAATATCTCCTTTCGCCGTGATTTTTCCATTTAATTTTCCGTAGAATTCATTAAATTCAACGATATTAAAATCATGAAAATCGATTAAAATATCAGTGTCCAATCTACCTTTATCGAATACAATTCTACCACTACCAGTTAACGTTCCATGGGGGAACCCATCATCAGTGGCAAAAATCTTGTCTATCACTATACTGTTGTTTTTGACAATGGCACGAATCATCCCACCTTTGATGAAGGTATGTGCTACCGGGTTAAAGTACGCTAGATCATTCAGTTCGATGTTTCCAGCAAAGACGGGTTTCCCCAATGTTCCTGCGATTTCTATATCATACCTTAGGTGACCATCGGCGAACTGTCGCCCGCCCAGACCATAATTTTTCATACCAAACTCCCCTGTAGCTTTCACTTTAATCTTACTTTCCTTACCCGGAATCCAATTTTCCGTTTCCAGGTTACAGACGATGGTACTCCTCTTCTTCAGGAGATCGTACTGCATCGTGGTAGTAATACCATTCTTGCGCCAATGAGCGACCACATCTACCGTCGGCATTTTTAACTCTCCGAGTTCCCAATCACGTAATTTCGCAGTGAAATTCGCGATCCCATTCGAATAGTTACCGACACCGTCTATGATCCCCTGTTCGCCTCCAGGTTGACTTCGAATTTCAGATAAAGGAACGCCCTTAATTTCTATCTGACCGATCGATATCGTATCCGAAAACAGATTGACACCCGATATATCGATACTCCCACTTTTTATTGGTATTTGTATTTTTGGGATGATATCTCCAACCCTAAATGTAAAGGGTTTAATCGCGATTCTATCGTCAAAAATCATTTTATTGATTGAAAATAATTCTTTCGAGGTATCGAAATCCAGATTAACAAAAATCCCGATTTTTTTCGCATAGGCCTTGATATTGATTTCCCCGTTTTCCATGGATACTTGGCAAGATAGTTCTTGACCATATTCTGGGAGGTTTAGGATACCCCCTACAAAGTCTCCCACATATATGCCATCGAATGAAAACGCTTCATGAAACTTTGGTTTGTAACTTAGGCTCAGATGCTGATCCCGTAGTCCATACACTGCATTTACCCAGAAATTACCTCCTGTTAGACTGAGAATAACATTCGAATTCTGAATTTTGACTTGTGCTCCGTAGTTTTTTTCGTTAATCATAAAATTAAGGACTCTGAGGCTCAAGGCATTATCCAATGAAAAGGAAATATTACGAACTTTGGAGTTGTTGAGATCCACCTCGTCGATCGAGATCCTTTTCACAATCTTTTGACCAACTATCTTAAAAATCTTGTGGAAATCGGAAAGATCTGGTCCTTTTGTACTATCCGAAACCACAGTCATTTTACCGATTTTAATATCACGAACGTGAGTCATCTTTTTGCTGAGCAGAATAGAAACGTTTTTTATGTCGATATTCGGCATCGCGAGGCTTTCCGTGAACTTAATTTGAAGCCGATCAAATGCGAAAGAAAATGGGAAAAACCCGGTTGATCCGGATATAATGATCTCTATCCCGTTACCGGCTACTGCATTAATCAATGCGCTCTGAATTCTGGAATTCTGTAACGACAAAACAATCGAGGCAAGGAAAACAGTTATCCAGAAAACAATTTTTAATGCTTTCTTAATCAGGAACCGAACGACCACACAACGCCTCCAAATATTGCACTTGATCGGCGATGGATTGTACGCCATCTCTCCAGAATTCTACCCGTAAAGGATTAAGACTGAACTCGGATGCGGCGATATTATAGCTATCAATACCACCACGAGACAACATTCGAACATACTTTTCGATGAACTGCTCGCCCATGAGCCGGCGGCTATTAAATAGAGCGTTCACAAAAATTTCCCCGAAAGCGTATGCATAGACATAGAATGGAGAATGGAAGAAATGCGAGATATAACACCAGTAACAGGATATACAATCATCGACATTTACATAACTTCCGAGACATTCTCGCTGAGTATCGATAAACATTTTGGATAGAGATTGTATTGAAGATCCTCCATTTCTTCTGGCTTCGTGTGCCATCCTCTCGAATCTGAAGAATGCTATCTGTCGAATGACCGAGTTTATGGTGTTGTCGAGTCTGAAGCAGAGGATGTCTACCTTTTCCATATCATTCGTCGAGGAAGATTCGAGAATTTTCTCGAAAAGGAGATTTTCGGCGAACAGGGATGCAACTTCCGACAGGGTAACAGGAGTATCCGCTAGGAGTGGACCGTTCGAACCACTCAGAGTCTGATGAATCCCGTGCCCAAGTTCGTGGATCATCGTGAAGACATCCCTCAGTCCATTGAAATGATTTAGGAGGATATATGGATGAACATCTGGTGAACATCCATGTGAAAATGCCCCTGACGTCTTCCCATCTCTGGGATAAACATCGATCCATCCGTTTTCAATGAAGTTGTTGGCTATTTCTCTAAAAATCTCAGAAAAGGATCCGAAAGTTCCCAGAACAAGCTGAATTGCATCACGATATTCAAATTTTTTTTCGAGGATCCCGCTACGATTAACTTGAACATTGCGATCCCAGTATTCAAGCTTTTCCTTCTTCAGGAGTCTTGCTTTTAATTTATAGTATTTATGAGATGTGTTCTCGTACTGCTCGACGACTGAATCAGCCAAAAAATCTACTACATGCTGTTCGATATTGTTTGCCAGATGCCTGAAAGATTCTGGTTTATCGTATTTTCTCAATCTATCTTCGGTTACCCGATCCAGGAGGATACTACTATATATATGATTTATGTAAAAAGCGCTCTCATCAAGCTTAGCGCTGATTATCCTCGATGCATTTTCTCTCGTCTCGGAATCTGCCGAATGATTGGCTATTTCCAGGATCTCTGGCAACCTCTTCGTTTCGCCATCAAAAGGAAATTCCAATCTGGTCAGGAGTTCGTCATACAACCGCACCCACGAATCGTTGGAGGTTAATTGCTTCTGAAGCATGGCCTCTTCCGTCTCATCGAGGAGCATATGATCCCTGTATTTACAGCAGTCGAGTAGCCACGATTCGTATTTTTTGAGTTCTGAAGAAGAGTCGTCGGAGCATGCTTTTCTGAGGGCCGCTTCATCGAGCCTAGAAATTGCGATCCTGAAAAATACTATCTGAGATTCGATCCTAGCGATGGCTTCGACGATTCGTCGGTAAAATGACAGGGCAGCGTCATCGTTTAGATTGATCTGCAAATATAAAAACGCATAGGACTCCAAACGCACGAGGAATCCGATGATCTTCTCGTACTCTAGGATAGCTTCGTACAGATTTTCTGTGGAAACACGCCCACTGTAGGAGATCTTGAACTTCTCGGCGAGAGACCCGGCCGTATTAAGATCGATATCTAGCTGGCAATCGTCGGGCGACCCATATATATCCTCCAGACACCAGGTCGTACGCATCCCGAATATTGTTTACGAAAGTGGCTCAACGCCAACGTAAGTTCTATCGTCTTTCCCGTGCTTGAAATAGACGGTTCCATCGACCAAGGAATAAATCGTATGGTCTCTGCCGAGCCCAACATTATCGCAGACCTTGTACTTCGTTCCTCTTTGACGGATTATGATCGTCCCGGCCAAGACGAACTCCCCACCAAACCTCTTGACCCCAAGTCTCCTGCCGATCGAATCTCTTCCGTTCCTAGAACTACCACCGCCTTTTTTTGTTGCCATTTGATCATGCCCCCTTGGATAGAGAAATATCGAGGATTTTCAGGACCGTCATCGGCTGCCGGTGCCCATTTTTCCTTCTCGAATTATGGCGCCTACGTTTTTTGAAGACGATGATTTTGTCGTTTCTAACGTGCTTTAAAATTTCGACATTGACGGAAGCCCCAGAGACGGAAGGAGAACCGATCGTTGTAACCCCTTTATCATCAGAGATCAGCAGCACATCGGACAGGGCAAGAACCTGAGAAGGGCTATTATCTAGCTTCTCGACCTTAATACAATCTCCGGGCTTCACGCGATACTGCTTTCCCCCACTCTTGATGACAGCAAACATAACTCAACAGAAAAACGAAAGAAAACGCCGAAAGACGCATACATGCCGGCAGAATATCACGTCGTTCTAGCGCATGTCAACGCTCGGATTTTTTCGAGCAAATCGCTCCGGCAATGATAATTCCAAACTGTGCGATGAGGAAAGTATGTTATTTTTTTTGGGAAGAATTTCTGGAGAATAGTTTTATCTAGTGTCCAAGCCGAAAATTACGACCATTACCCTGGGTTGTCGGTTTAACTCCGTTGAATCGGAGATGATAAAAATAATCGCGGGTCAGACCAATGATCCCACGCCCATCGTCATAATAAATACGTGTGCCGTAACTCATGAAGCGGAACGGCAGTCTAAACAGGCCGTACGGAAGGCCATTCGGGAAAATAAAGGCTCCAAAATTGTTGTGACAGGATGTGCCGCAAAAACTGCGAAAGAATATTTCGAAAACCTGGAGGGAATATCAGAGGTCGTCCAAAATGACGGAAAAGAACCAGTGGATATTTCTCAAATCATCGCGGGCCCGCTCCATCTTTTTGATGGTAGGGCCCGCGCTTTCCTACAAATTCAAAACGGCTGTGATCATTTCTGTACCTATTGCATCGTACCATTCACCAGGGGTAGATCCAGGAGCCTTCCCCCAGAGCTCATCTTGAACCAGGTAGAGTATTTCCTCCATCACGGATTTAATGAAATTGTTTTATCCGGAATTGATATTGCATCATACGGGAAGGATTTTAACGAAATGGGATACGACCTTTCCGCAATAATCGAGGCAATTCTCGAACGGACTCACATCGCCGGTACTCGTATTAGGCTATCATCGATCGATCCCGCTGCCGTCAGTCAAAATCTATTGAGTTTATTTACGGGTGAACCGAGGATCATGCCATACTTTCATTTTAGCATACAATCTGGGAGCAACGAGGTCCTGATGGCGATGAGGCGACGTCATTCGAGAGAGGATGTAATCACGATTTGTGAGCATATTCGACGCCAAAGGAAGGAGGTTGTAATCGGGGGAGATCTTATCGCCGGATTTCCAGTAGAAACGGAACTAATGTTCGAAGAATCGGTTAGGCTGATAGACGATGCCGGCCTGTCACTAATTCATGTCTTTCCGTTTTCCTCCAGAAATGGCACAGTTGCCGCACAGATGGTCAAGCTTCCTCCAAACGTAATTCGATTTCGTGCTAGCATTTTGCAGGAAAAGACTCAGGCCGCAAAAAAGGCACTATTCCAGTCGCTGATTGGGTCGACGACGTCTGGGCTCATCGAAAAAAGTGACGGAGTTGTGGCGTTTGGTAAGACCGATTCCTACATCCCCTTCCGATTAGTCGGCCCGTTTCGAGTAGGGGAGGTGGTACATTCCATCTCGATTGCTGGCATATGCGAAGAAAATTCCGAGCTGATGCTCATTTGTATGCTGGATCCCAATAATCTTTCACTTATCCCATAAAATCTGAGCTGAGATCTTGTCTTTTCCAAAATAGGGAATCAATTTCTCCGGGATGATTATCGATCCATCTGATTGCTGATAATTCTCTAGGATCGCGATCAGACACCTCCCGACGGCTATTCCAGATCCGTTCAATGTGTGGACGAATTCATTTTTCTTCGAAGATATGCATTTAAACCTGGTATTCATACGCCGAGCCTGAAACGTCCCGCACCTAGAACAGCTCGAAATTTCACGATACCTTTTCTGCCCGGGTAACCAAACCTCCAGATCATATGTCTTTTCAGAGGCGAATCCCATATCTCCAGTCGATAACACGACGGTTCTAAACGGTAAGTCCAATCTTTTTAAGATCTCCTCAGCGCAGGCCGTCATCCTTTCATGTTCTTCGATGGCCTGGCCCGGCGTCGTGATGCTGACCATCTCAACCTTCCCAAATTGATGCTGTCTCAGCATTCCGGCCGTATCTCTACCGGCCGCTCCGGCCTCAGATCGAAAACACGGTGTATATGCCGTGTAACGGATTGGAAGCTCATCCTCCCGCAAAAGTTCATCGCCATGAATATTCGTGAGTGATGCCTCAGACGTTGGAATCAGGTAGGACCCCATCGTCGTCTTAAATACATCTTCCTCGAATTTCGGAAGCTGTCCGACACCATACATGGCCTTCTGTCCCAAAATGAGTGGAACGTAAACCTCGGTATACCCATGTTCCTTAGTATGAATATCCAGCATGAAACTGGATAGAGATCGTTCCATTCTGGCCAGATCCGAGAATAGGAGAACGAACCGAGCCCCAGCTATCTTGACGGCCCTTTCGAAATCCATCATACCGAGCCTAGCGCCGACTTCATAATGTTCGATCGGTTCGAAATCGAACTCCTTCGGAGTTTTGAAGCGCCTAACTTCAAGGTTACTATCCTCATCTGGACCAACCGGACACTCCCCAGATGGAATATTTGGGATAGTCTCAAGGACCCCAATGTATTCACTTTTAGCCTGATTTACGCGCTCCGTCTGTTCTTGTATCTCTTTTTTTAAGGCTGATACCTGCCTCGATAATTCGGACCCATCCTTTCCGGCGATCTTACATTTAGCGAATTCAGCGGTAATTGCATTCCTTTTCTCAAGTAATTGTTGCAATTTCGTTTGCTGCCACCGAAAGTCACGTTCAATTTCCAGGACTTCAGCCTCGATTTCCGGTTTCCCGCGTTTCCGCATGGCATCGTC
Organism: Holosporales bacterium; assembly: GCA_031281515.1. GTDB lineage: Bacteria > Pseudomonadota > Alphaproteobacteria > RUG11792 > RUG11792 > JAIRNI01. The sequence goes on from JAITFF010000021.1 coordinate 17,081, forward strand.
GAGACTCCCGGGATTCGCTTTAACGAATGAGATATCAATCATCAGATTGCACTTTACTTCTCTTCTTCTGGCAGTTTATCACAAAGATCCCGAAGAGAAATAGGGCAATTGACAAAGTTTGCCCAACCGTCAATGATAACCATCCGAAGTACCGTTCTATTGGCACCTCCTTATAAAATTCTATGACGAATCTAGCCGATGAGTAAATTATGCAAAATATCGACGTCAGAACACCGGATCCAATTGTTCTCACTCCCTTCAGTCTGAAAATTATTAGCAAAACCCAGAAATTCAAAAGCCCCTCGAAGACTGATTCGAAAAGCTGAGTCGGGTATCGTGGCATATGATCCACCAAACTGAAGATTACCGCGAAATCAGCAGAGCAAATTCTTCCGTAAAGCTCCTGATTGACGAAATTAGCAAGCCGCCCTATACCCAGTCCCAATGAACCAGCAAAACATAAAACATCAGTCAAGGCTCTCCATTCGAAATGATGAGAACGGCAGAAGGAGTAGGTATATATCCCGAGGGCCATAACGGATCCGTGGAAGGCTAATCCTCCCTGTCGTAACATGAAAATCTCCATGGGGTTTTTCAGATAATACTCGAAATCGAAGAACAGAACGTGTCCCAATCTAGCCCCGATAATCATCCAGATTATCGAAAAAAACATGAATTTGTCGAAGGTATCGGCGGATGGTACCGATACCGGGAAAATATTTCTAACCTTCCGGAGGCTCCAGGTGGCCATCCACCATGAAGACAACAGAGAGGCCGCGTAGATTACGCCGTACCAATAGACCTGGATACCGAGGATAGAAAAGGCGATGGGAGATACATTCCAGATAAACATATAGTGCGGTCATAATACCGAAAATCCGCAAAATCCCGACATTGTCCTAAATATCCTCGCTAAATTCAACGATCAAAAAAAATAGCTCCACCTCTCGAATAAAGATCAGAGTTAACATACCTTCCAGGTGGACGGGAAAGAGGTCTCCATCTCTTTGCTACGATGGGTGCGTTCAACTCTTGTCTTTTACATGTCATGTTATTTGTCGGAGAATGGTGCGCTTGATTTTCCCAATGGCCTCATCATGGAGGCCAAATGGGAGTGATGTTTACTGCAAGAAGTCCCAATCTTGATTAAATGGATCCGACAAATGAGATAAAGGAAATTCAGTGGTTGTTGAGTCCTGATCTTGTGGAGGATTATGTTGTGCTGACTGTGGAACCGCTCTTGCGAATTGTGTAGGAACTTGGGCCTGCGGTTCCGTTGATCTAGACGCCATCCATCGGTGCTGGTATGGCCCAATGATATGCTCTCTTATATCTCCCACTAATCGGAACATCCCAAACCTTTTCTGCAACATTGTTTGAATTCCTCGTAAAGGAGCACCTCTTTGCATAGCTTGTCTAGCTGCATTGATCTCTTCGTCTGTCCAGGGAGTCTTATGATCGAGGTCTGGATTCAGGTAGCATTTAAAACGTTCTCGGCATTGTCTAGGATTCCGATTTTCCATGTCCCTAGCTATTATTGTCCAATCAACTTGAACAGAAGTTGTCTCCTGGTAACGTCTTACTAGTTCCACCAGTCGTGCGTCCTCTTCAGTGGAAAACCTGCGGTGGCAAGTATTATCGCTCTGCCCTGCTTCTGTAACTCCAGGCCCACTGATTACTAGCATCGCTAAACAAATTCCGAGGCATAATGGATTTTTCAATCTCATCATTGATTCCTCCCCAATTAATTCCTCCCAATAGATTCATGCTACGTGCCTGCTGTGGCTGTAGTCAATGGTCAAAAACTTTACCGAGCTTTATGGGACAAAAATGTATTTGCCGTTTCCGAAATTAAGATATAAGCTGGAATCAGATCGCCCATCCTCGGGCGGTTCGCCAAATCCAAATATGTGCAATCTTTTTCTAAAATCATGGAGGAAATTCTATGTTAGCCAATTTTTTCAAAAATTACATAACCGGTAGAGTCGGAGATTCCGGATCTTCATTGGTTTCTTATCGTACCGCTCGAACCGATTCGTCGATGGATTATGAAGACATGTCGGATACAGGTTACAAAAAAAATGTCGTCGTTTACCGCTGCGTTCATATGATCGCGAGAACAATCGCATCGGTCAACTGGATCATGCGAAAAATGAATGAATCTCACGAAATTGATGAAATTATATATAAGCATGAAATACTAGAGCTAATCGAGCGCCCAAATTCAAATCAGTATAGAGCGACCTTTATGGAGGCCGCCGTTTCGTATCTCATGCTTTCTGGGAATTGCTATATCATGGCCCTTCGAGATGCCAATGATGGTGGCAAACCCATCGAACTACATCTTCTGCGCCCAGACAGAGTCAAAATTATTCCGGGCAAAAGCTCAATCCCAGAGGGGTATGAATATGTCGTCGGAAACGATCGGCGTATTTTTGAAGTTGATCCCGAGAATGGGGCATCCGATATCTTACACATAAAACTGTTTAATCCAGTTGATGATTGGTATGGAATGAGCCCAGTCGAAGCCGTCCTGGGATCGATTAGCCAGCATAATGCTATCGCTCAACAGAACATATCATTCTTACAAAATGGTGGTCGTCCATCTGGAGCATTAATGTACAACTCTTCACTCGATCATCAAAAGCGAAACGACCTCAAAAATGATTTACGTAGTCTTTATGAAGGAGGAAGAAATGCTGGGAAAATACTACTTTTAGAAGGGAATTTTGAATGGAAAGAAATGGGGCTCTCTCCAAAGGATCTCGATTTTATATCTGGGAAAGAGCTAGCAGCCAAGGAAATAGCAATGGCCTTTGGAGTTCCTCCGATTTTGATCGGATTTATGGCGGACGCCACTTTCTCTAACTACAAGGAAGCCAGGTATAATTTCTGGGAGGAAACGATTCTGCCGGTTCTGAACATCCTATCCGGCGAATTATCTAATTGGTTTCAAATCTTATTCAATACGGATCTCACGTTCTGGTACGACCTCGATTCGATTCCTGCCCTTTCGAAGCGCAGGGAATCAGAATGGAACAAGATCAGTAGCGCAGAATTCCTGACGATTAACGAGAAAAGGGAGGCTTTCGGATATCCTCCTATCGAAAATTTGGAAACTTCCCGCGACTGAGATCAGGTTTTTCTGCAGAAGAAATCATTTATTCCATTAAGCATCTCACAACAAGATTGCTAAAAAGTGCTGCATTGCTCGCAAAATTGATCTATCATGCATACATGATGCGTGGCGTGTTGCCGTCATCTTCGAAAGATGGCCGCTCGCATCGGAATGGATATAGTCGTTATATTTCGGTGTCACTTTCTGTTTTTTGGCATCGGATTTTGATTGGGGTTTTGTTGGCATGTCAGGAAGACTGTTGATTGATGCTCGTTACAAAGATGAAACGCGGATCGCGATCTTGGACGAAAATGGGAAACTGGAAAATTTTGAGGTCGAACGGTCGGACCGACGGCCGATTAAAGGGAATATCTATCTCGCGAAAATCGTCAGGATTGAACCATCTATTCAGGCGGCATTCATAGATTATGGCGCTGAAAAGCATGGTTTTTTACCTCTCTCCGAAATTCATTATGAATATTTCAATAAAAATAACGCACGAGCAACATCGGCAGACGGAGAGGACCACCAATCGGAAATTGAAAATGATAAAGACAAACGAGCGAATGCATTGCGCGGATTGCCGAGGCACTTCAAAATACAGAACGTTATTTCGGCGAAGCAGGTTGTCCTGGTTCAGGCAGAAAAGGAAGTACGCGGAAATAAATGTGCATTTTTCACGACTTTCATCAGTCTACCGGGGAGATATTGCGTCCTCGTACCAAATTCTCCGAAAAACAAGGGGCCGAGAGTTTCGAAGAGATTGGACGACTCCGAAAAAATTAGGTTGCGCGAGATAGTTGAATCTCTCGATTTACCAGAAGGGATGGGGTGCATCGTCCGGACGGCCGGAGAGAACTGTAACAAGCAAGAAATAAAGCGCGATCTGGATTATCTATTCAGGTTGTGGAATGAGATCAATGAAAAACGGGCCAATGCGAGTATTCCGTCCTTGATTTATGAAGAAGGTAACGTCGTAAAACGATCGATTCGCGATTCATATCGGAGGACGATGAACGAAATCATGATTCAGGGAGCTGGAGCGTTTAAAGAAGCCAAGACGTTCATGAAATTGTTTACTCCGAGTCATGTCAAAAAAATTAAGTTATACGAAAATAAGTCAATTCCGCTTTTTCATTCTTACGATATAGAGGAAAAAATCAAAGAAATCTTGGATCCGGTTGTTCCACTCCCATCGGGTGGGTCGATTATAATAGGCGTTACCGAAGCTCTGACAGCAATCGATGTCAATTCTGGAAAATCGAAAAGCGAGAGGGATATCAATGGAACGGCGGTCAAAACGAATCTTGAGGCTGTAACTGAAATTGCCAGACAGCTTAAATTACGCGACATTGCCGGGATTATAGTCATAGATTTTATTGACATGATAGATCAATTGTCGATCGGTAAGGTCGAGCGCAGGATGCGGGAGGTCATGAAACAGGACCGATCGAACGTTCAGATTGGCAAAATATCTCAATTCGGGCTATTGGAGCTATCAAGACAGAGACTTAGGACTAGCTACACTGATTCGAGCTTCACTAAATGTAAGCATTGTGCTGGGATTGGCAAAGTTCTGTCGACAGAAGCAGTTGCACTGTCGGTTATCAGGCAGGTGGAAAGTTTCCTTCTCGACGGGAAAAGTAAGGCGATAATTGTGGAGGTTGCTAGTGGAGCCGACCTGTTCATATTAAATCAAAAACGGCAAATGATCATGGAGATGGAGGAGACGTATGGAGTTTCGATAGAAGTCGTCGGAAATCAGTTAATGGAGGCCGCCGAATGTAAGATAATCGTCAAGGAATTTGCTCGGGATCGACAGGCGGGATCTGAAGACCAGATGGAAAACGATGAAGTCCACCTCGTGAATCGCCCACGGCAAAAATTAGTGTTCAATGAGGCGCCAGAAGCAGTGCCGGATGTGGCCGAACCTCCGGCAGAAGGTCCTTCTGAACCGGTCAATGAGCCCAAACATCGTAGAAGGAGAAAAAAGAATTATCGTTCCTCAGCTCAATCGGATGGATTATTAGCAAGTTCAAGGACAGTTGATGGAGCAAGAGAAGGGGGTGTTGGTTCAACAGAAAAGCCACCAGCCAGAGAGAAATCTGGCAAGGATTGGTGGCTGAAGAAACTTTTTCCCTGAGAAGACCGGTTTACTACGGTTGTTGGATCTTGTTCGAATGCTCACGTACGTCCAAGTTCGCTGCACTTCTGTGTTCCGTATATACTTCCTGGGGCTCTGATTCTAAAGGCGCGGAATTATACTTAAATTGCACACCTGAATCTGGGATTAGAAGCTGGATACGATCCTCCATATCTTAGAAAGGAGCTAGAGATGGCTTATTAGTAGCTGCCTTGGAGGCTATAGGAGCTCACTTTATTCATTAGGAGATCTCTCTGCCTCCTCTGCCAAAATCGGAAGAATTTTTACCGTTTTTTAGCTTTTTCTTGGGACCATATCCCTCGCCCGCACGGCTGTGGCTGGCCTTTTTTTTAAATGGGGAGGATTATGAGTATCTTTCATTACTGTCTTAAAAGTACGTTTGCTTTACTATGTTTCTCTTGCTTCACTCTGATTTCCGAGGCGGTATCCTTGGAAATTACAAACAATTTCTCTGAATGTACCGGGCTCCTGGATGAGCTGACGAAGTTTTCTGAGCACGCCTCAGATGGTGACTCTATGACGATATCGAATTGGAATATGGAACTCAAGAAAATCAGCGAACACGAGTACCACTTTGGCGATGCTATTCGGATGTATCTTACCGGCCATCCCACCCAAAGTTTGATGGGTCTAACTTCTATTTTATTCAGGGATGGAGGGTCGGTCAGTTTCGAACGTAATCCGGTCGCTACGGAATTAGTCCTCGTAAATCCGTTCATTGAGAAACTGTGCCAAAAAGAACCGCTATACCAATGGGTATGCTACCTGGCAACAAAATACATAATTCCAGACGACGAAGACGAGGAAAATTAACCCCTACACAACTCGGAAAAATACAGCATCGTGTTAAGCTTGGGGAGGATTACTAAAGAGACACAGGAAAGTGAACTCTAGTATACACGATGCTGGAAGCTCTGCTGAACTTCGACTATGATACTAACACAAACTTAACGATTCGTAAACAACTAATTACTACTGATCTCGCTTTTGGAGCAGCCAAAGCTCTGTTGAACCGCTCTAATAAGCTGCTAAACAAGTCAATTTTAGTGATATTTTGTATCTTTTTTGAAGGATAAAAAATTTAATAATTGCCGGATAGTTTATATTGCGCTGCCTCGGCGATGTGATGTTTTTGAACGGTAATGGAGGCATCCATATCGGCTATGGTCCTGGCGACCCTGAGGATTTTATGACACCCCCTTGCCGAGATGTTCGAGCTTTGAACTATTTGCTGAAAGAAGATGCTCGTGGGTGTATCAAGGCGAGTCACCTCGTTTAGATATTTTCCACGAGCCTTCCCGTTTAATTTTAACTCGCTAACCCCGTTGTCCTCGGCCCGTTTAATCTGTATTGCCCTGGCTAAAGTAACTCGTTTCCTTATTGATTCTGATGTCTCTCTATTCTCCTTCTCGAACAGCTCGGCAACCTTGATGCTGTTAACGAAAATGATGATATCGAACCGATCCAGAATAGGCCCGGAAATTCTGTTCCGATATTCGATGGAGCATCTCGGAGCCTTTTGACACTGCCTTTGTGGTACCCCGTAAAAACCGCATTTACACGGATTCATGGCGGCTATTAGCTGCATATTAGCCGGATAGGTTATGTGTTCCTTGGCCCTAGAGACCGTTATATTATTCGTTTCAAGTGGTTGTCTGAGTGCATCGATCGTCTGTCTCTGGAATTCTGGTAACTCGTCCAGGAATAAAATCCCGTTATGTGCCAACGACAATTCTCCCGGCTTCGCATCGGGCCCACCACCGACTATCGAAATTAAAGATGCCGAATGATGTGGATCTCGGAATGGCGGGAGATGTATTAACCCATTGTCCGGCGACATACCAGCCAGACTGTATATGCAGGTCGTCTCGAGGGCTTCAGCAGGAGAAAGGGACGGCAGGATCGTCCTCATACGTGATGCTAGCATCGATTTCCCGGAGCCAGGGCTTCCTATCATCAGGAGATTATGCCCTCCCGAGGCTGCAACCTCGAGAGCTCGTTTTGCGAACGGTTGGCCGTAGACATCCGCCATATCGACCTCATATTCCGGAGGATCGCGAAAGCGATTCGAGCCAACCTCGGTCTTGGCAACCTGTGAAATACCAGCGAAGTGATTGATAACGGTTATGATGTTAGGACACGCAATGATGCCGTCATTGCCGCTCCAGGCTGCCTCCGTTTCGCAGGCCTTTGGGCAAATCAGAGCCAGATCATTTTCATTGGCCAACATTGCCGCACAAATCGCCCCGGAAACATAGCATAAGCTGCCATCGAGACCCAATTCTCCAATTGAAATAGTATTCTCGAAAAGCCTGATGTCGATGGCCTCCATAGCTCCCAGGATAGCGAGGGCAATCGGAAGATCATAATGAGATCCGCCCTTTGGAATATCGGCTGGAGCCATGTTGACGATGACCTTCTTAGCCGGGAATCCGATCCCGAGTTGATAGAAAGTCGAGCGAATTCGTTCCTTAGCTTCACCGACTGTCTTATCCGGTAGGCCGACGATACAGAACGATGCGATACCTGGGGAAATCTGTGCCTCGACCGTGATCTCGCTTGGCCGCATTCCGATGAATGCAACTGTCCTTATCTTGGAAACCATTGCAAATCAGCGGAAAGACACAACTGCACGATCGTAGCATTTCACGGTTAATTGGCAGTTAAAAACTGGTAAATAATCTCAGTTCCATATTTCATTTTGCAGAAGGAACCATGACTTTTCTAACCGGGCCTATTACAAATACAACTGGCTGTTGCACGGGAGCGCTTCTCCAGCGATTGTATGCCCAGATCCCGAGGAATCCAGCTGTTATCCCAGCCACTCCCAGAGCTCCCATATAAAAAGTCTTCCACTTTTCTGTAGTTACCAACTCACTCTCAGTCGCAGTCAGCTGCCCCTTAGTCTCAGTTAACTCACTCTTAGTATCAGACAACTGCCCCTTAGTCTCAGTTAACTCACTCTCAGCTGCAGTCAGCTTACTCGTCAGTGTAGCTGACGCATTTTCGGCCTTATCTAATAACTCCAATAATTGAACGACTCCATCTCCGACACCCTTGGCCTCCGTTGTTACCTCTGCAATAGGATCTTCTTCTAATTTGCCTATTGCACCAACCAATGCCCCAATTCCATCTTTGAGTGCTTCCACGTGATGTTCCCGTGCATCCACATCTTGACTATCCCGATCTGTGGATAGGAATGCCACTGCTTCGTTCACTACTGCCAAGAAATCCGCCAGAGGATGCCCGGTTAGTCTAACGGGGGGGGATTCTGTGAAGTCATGTATTGCTGTGTATACTTTCCTCATTTGCGCGTGTGTCCATCCCGCGAACCAACTCAGGCCTAGAAATGTGCCCGTGACTTCCTCATTGCTATCTGGTTGCTTCCTGGATGGGACCTCCTGGTCCTCATCCAGACTGAGGTAAAACTCGAACCCACCCCTCTGAGGGTTCGGATTTATCCTCGTCTGATACGCCTTCAATCCTACCTTTTCCAATTTGTTGGACGAGAGGAGTTCCAACCCTTTCTCTTGGCTGCACCACGCGAAGTATTTCGGATACTGGATTGGTGGGCCGTACTCAGTGGACCCTACTTCCGGAAAAAGTTTTAGGGTTCCCGCTGCGGCACTCCACTGTACCGACAGTTCAAATTCCCCCAGCATGAATGGAAGAATTTCCGCCGCTAGGACCCCCTGGTCAAAAGTGGTAGTGTCCCATTCTTGCTTCTGCGCCGGATTCCCGTGCCTCAGAGTGATTGATGTGGGAAGCATGTCCGCTGATTCTTTCCAAACCGGATATGGGATGTGCTGTTCGTACTCTGCCTCTGCTTTCTGGGCTGTTCCCGTGCTTACGGGCTCTGCCGCAGGGAGAGTCTTGATATTTTCCCAGTCGTCGCCTAGTTTGGGTTCCGCAATTGGGACGCTGGCTGTTACTTGTGTACTTAATACCAACATCGAAACTATCTGGATTTGCCTGAATTGCATTTTTTTTTGCCACCCCTCGTGTGATCGGATCAACGATAGGGATGGTACCAAACTATAATGAAAATTTACTTAAACCCTGCCTCGCTAGTTCCTGACTGCTGGGTATGGCTCTTGTTATTTTGATATCCCATTCACGCGTCCCTCGGGATATCCCGATAGAGGACAATTTGACTGGTCCCTTTCGACTGGAATTTTAGGTCTCTAGGACGATTTAGGTTGCTCCCTCCCTCGGGAAATGATAGATTTGAGGATCCGTTGGCTCAATAGGAGAGGTGGCCGAGAGGCTGAAGGCAACGGTTTGCTAAACCGTCATACGGTATAAAATCCGTATCGGGGGTTCGAATCCCCCTCTCTCCGCCATGATTCATAAACGCATATAAATGTCAAAAGAAGGAGTGAAGCAACTTTTGATGTTTATATGGTTTTATGAGAATATGGAAAGCATCATGGGATACGAACCCCAGGGGTTTGCTTTCGAAGGAACGGCGGTAGCCAATCCCCCTCTCTCCGCCATGATTCATAAAACCATATAATTGTCAAAAGAAGGATCGATACGACCTTTGATGTTTATATGGTTTTATGAATCATGTCGGAGATGAGGTTACTTGTTTAGCGTCACAACTCCAACCTGGGTCTATGGTGAGACAGTTGAGGATACTTGCGGGTGTGCCAGCTGTTCTTAACAACGTGCGAAAAGGAACTACGGAATTCACACAATCAGTGAGGTTTCACCCTTGTTATACTGCACAATCACGGAAATGAGTCCCTTCTGCGAGCCGTAATCTGCCTCGGATTATGCCCGCCTGCTTCACAACCTAAACAACGGATACCATCCTTGAGCTCCCTGTTCGTGATTGAGCCGGATAAACTCGCGTATTCTGGTAGTGTCGGTAATACAAACCAATGCATTATAGTGTCCAGGCTCTCCAATTATTCTCAGTGTCCTTTGGCCAGTTACCCACCCATCAGGAGCGATAATATTCGTCGCGATAACGGTGGGCACTCCCTCGATGTCGGCCTCTCTATACCATACTATCCTCGCTCCATACAGGTTAGCCAATTGTTGCCATATCGGATGGTCGTCTGCAATCATCTGGTCTATTAGTCCATTTTCCTGCAGGAGTTCTACTATTTGTTCGGCGGTAACTCCAGGTGGAGGTGGTCCCAACGCGAATATTCCGCATAGATCGTGTCTGGTTGGCACAGGGATTCTGAGGTATGGAGTCGGATGACCTAGTAGTCCATATACTCTTGCTCTCATTGGATTTACCTCCCCATCTGTAATCTCGAGCTCAACTCCATGTGCATGCGTATTTGCTTGATCTGGCAGTGCCGCTATTTGGATCGGTGTGTGCGCTGCATCCTGTTCGGTGTTGTATCTATTGTACACGCCATACGGAAGTGCTGCTCCAAACCACGCATCAATGATCTCGGCTATATTGTTGAGTATTCTTTGGCTCTGTAGTGCTCGGATTTGGATTTTCTCCGTCTCTAGTAGGGCGCTAGGTAGAGGAAGTTGCCTTAGAATTGCTTTAGTAGGTAGTACTCTCAGTATATCACGTTCCAACTCAATCTGGATACTCTGTGGCACATAAGTTCTCACTCCTGCATCTTCCCACCGCTTTCGAGCGCTTGGTAGTAAAAGCGAGCACCATACCTCTCTGTACTCATTATGCCACAGCCTGTTCGCCCAACTGGAATGCTGTTGTTTTGCAGCAACGAGGAATGGCTTTTTTATGGCCTTAGAGTCCCAATGTATTACCGCCATCCATTCTCTCTGCTGAACTTCCGGCAGGGTGAGGATTTCACGGAACGTTTCGATGCTGTGATCCGTGCGTAGCCATTTTGCTGCTTGTGCTTGCCCCGTGTGCGAGATACTTTGAGGACTGAACTGCTTCGTGATAGCCAAACGAGCTGCCCGCAGCATATTTGGTCTAGCGTTGAACCTAGGCGAGAACATGTGAATGGTCCAGCCGAACCTGAGTGCGCACTGATAAAAGAAGGATTCTTCGTCATATGGAGAAATTCCGGTAACAGCCTCTACCTCTCTGGAGGGCGCGGCTTGACTACTGGTCTGCATTTTGCTCAGTTTGAAGTACATCACTCCACCGCTGATTCTGAACACTGGCAGGGGAGGTTGTGGTATATCTGAATCAACATCCACAGCAGCTCTGGACAAAGCCAAGGTAGCTGAGCGCGGATCGAGATCTCCTAAACCACCTGATAACTTCAGTCCACCATATGGAGCAAAAGTACCAGAATTGCCAGATAGATCGTAGGTTGAGAAATAAAAATTGCACGAGCCTATAGCTGCCGGACTCTGTCGGCATCCGGCTATCATATGGGATATGTCATGAGTAACCAAGATGTCTGAGTCGATCCAGAGTATATCCTCGGGCTGTCTACCTGGTGTTGCAGCGTTCTGAGTTTGCCTTGCTAAGATGTATGCTATCTTGACTAGCTGGGGTTCTGGACTTCTCTTACTCAATTTAATAGTTCCCTTGTGTTGATTATATACTTGCCCTATGATCTGATCGCTTGCTATTTCACGTTCATCTACGATTTTTACTAGTATTTGTGGACATATCGCCCCCAGTGCAGCGCGCAGGGCCTCTCTCTGCTCGGTGTTCTGGCCCATCCATATGATGGTAAGTTCATATTGAATCTGCCTATTAAGATGTTTCGTCAGTGAATGAACCATTACCAGTGTGGCCGGTACATAGCTGGGTGAAGTTATGGTAACTATCTCCAGCGATGGTACTCCTTGCGTGGCACTTCAGTCTGGATGTGCCGAAAATAGCCACATCATCATAGGTATAATTCGCTTCATTGTTACTCCCCAAATTATGGCGCATATGCCTTAATTTAAGTCTAGCAACTCTAATGGGATCTTGTCGATGAATCTGTACATTTATCGCATGTTAAGTAACCTTAAAGTTTCAAAAATGCAAGATACCTGTAGGCTTTATAGAAACCCTATTGCCAGATCGTTTAGACTTTGCTACAATGCGTGGTGTGTTGCATTTACTGGTGATCTCATGTTGCGATGCGTTTGCGTAGCGTTCATCTCTGTTTTATTGAGTAACTGTGCTTTCGCTACACAGGATGCTGGTAGTTTCAAGCCTGGCACTGAAGTCAACCAAGGTACTCATATTGGTAAGGATGTTTTAATTCCAGGTATGGTGTGGGAAGGGGCGTACGGGAAGTTGGAATTGCTCCCGGTATTATTCCCGGATATCACAAGCGCACTGGAGGGTGACCCGCAGGTTGCTGTGCTTAACAGTAAATGCTGTCAACTGCTCTCGATGAGGTTTGACCAGCAAGGAATCTTAAAGATACATGAGCAAGCTCAAGACATTTATCGATATGGTTTGTATATATGTACAATCTGTCCCTCAGATTCATTCAGAGTAAGTCTGGAGTCTTTCCTTGTTCAGTTGCTTGTATCAACGAAGGTAACACTATTCCAAACGAATCCAGGTGAATGCCCGAGTTTAATTCCGTACTTTAGTTATTCGACAGGATCCTCGCAAGAATGCAGAAAAATAATGCTATATAACGATGCTCCGGTGAAAGAGGATGAGTTGGCTGTTGCAGGGACATATCTATATTCGCTATTTTTACGCATGGTGATGGCCCCTGCAAAAGTTAGAACGGACATCGAACCGGCGGTGTATAGGATGCAAATTGACGAGGTACAAAGTGAGCCTTTGCCCATGGGAAGTTTTGTATCATGGTCATTGTGGAAGGCTAAGCAGGCTCCGCCTGATCTTGTAAGGTTAGTAGTTAATGAACGCCCGTGCCCGCCGATATTTGGTTAATGAACGGTTCCCACGCTAGAAGAAGTCGATCGACTTAATCCTGATCCCGAGGAGTTGCTGTTAAGCGGTGGCTGCCCTCGAAGAATCCAGCAATTTATTCATCTGATCGTTCTGAAGAACCTGCTCGATCTCCGGTGGAGTTGCCCCATCAGCCCTCGGTTTCTCCTCAATTTCAGCAATCAACTTTTCCTTTGTGTCCGCAGGTACCTGCTTGACCTCCCTCTCAGCCTGCTGCATACTGGCACCTTCTGCGATGCGCTGGGTCATATATTGTTGGCGGATTTCGTTAAATTCCTCGACCTGTGCCATGCAGGCGACGAACTCTCCGACGCTGGGGTTTATGACCGTACGATTGTGCTCGTTGCGCTCGCGTACTGGCTCATCCACCCGCCTTCCAGCAACCACTCCATCGCTGATCATGCCGCACTTGTTATAGAGTAGTTCTCCGACCTTGAGGTAGAATTTCTCTGTGCCAACAATGCTTGCAACTGTATTGATCTTGTCCTTGATGACCTCTTCCTCGGCGATCCGGAAGGCTGGAATCGGCGCTAATGACGCATCAAGTGATCGGTCCAACTTGACGCCCTTGACCGCTCCGAAGATTGCGGCGATGCTTCCCGAGACCTGCGTATTGCTGCTTTCGGCACGGAATGTGTTCAGCAAGGTCTCTACCGTCATATCGCCAGCCACGATCATGTCGATCATTTTAGCACGTATTGTTGAACCAGAGAACACCGCATCGTTGCACCTGACGAACAGTTCGTCGGCCTCGAACTGCATGGGGAGGTGGCGCGTCGTGCTCGTTGTGCCGTCTCTTTCGACAACTGAAACACTCGGGAGAGCCCCGATTGCAGTGGCTGCACCGGGCATGAGCCCTGCTCCAAGTAGTGCTGCGGGATTTAAGGAAACGCTCCACCCACTCGTTTCAGACTCCTGAGATCCGGTGTACTTTGGCGCCTCCGTTGTCAATTGCCCAGTTTCGATACTGGCGCTGTTAACGTGCCAAATTCCCTCGAGGTGCGTCCTGTCGTTGCTGACTCTGAGAACCCCGATGTCGAGCTTGGATTGATGCGGAATGCGCTCCCTCGTCACGGTGCGTGTCGTAACGTTGGAATAGCACGGGCCGGCCACGAATCTGCTCAACATAATCAGCGCAAACTCGCTGGCTGGGTTCTGTAATTTCGACAAATTCGCGAGTTTTGTAGCATGCGTCAAAGCCTGCGCTCCGGTGCCAATGACATTCATTACGTTCGGTGCGAAGTCACCAAAAGTTACCGTTTTACTCAAGGCTCGGGTTGATTCGTAGAACGGGTCGCCTCTAATTTTCGGGGCGAAGAACCCGCTGGAATGCCGGACTGATCGCGTCGTCTTCCCGGTATAAGCCGCCTTCTCGATAAGGTCTCGTCGGATCGTCATGTCCAACACATTTGCGACAACTCCCTCGAAAATACATGTTCCGTCGCCTGTGGATTCAAAGCTCTCCGCTATGATTTTTGCTGGCTCAAAAAATTCCTCTTCGACGTGAACGGTCTGTGTCGATTTTCCGATGCTGATGCCCAATACGCGGCGGCGCCTGGTCGTTTCGCTATGTGAAACCTTATGCCCCTGCGCCGCTGTAACTCTCAAATTCCCGTCTCCGAGATTCTTAACGGACCGGGCTATAACCTGTGCGCCAACCAAAGTTGTAGCGTTGGATTGAAACAAAATCTCGTCGGAAGTCTGAAATTGCGCCTCCACCGGAGTGGTCAAAGCAACTCTTTCGGTATGTCTTCTGCGTGCGATTTCGACTGCTGTTGTCTCGAATGCCGGCTTAACAACATGAGCTTTTGACTCAAATTGCATGCCTCCTGGCCCGGCTTTCAGTTGGGTTCCAGTCTGCTCAATCCTACCTTTGGGAGCAGACATTCGTAGGGAATCTCCGGCTTTAATCTGCGAAACTCTGACTCCTGTTCGTGTAATTTTAGCTCCACCTTCTCTGCGGGAAACTGGGTCCAACGACGCAACTCTGTCGATGATATCCCCATCTTCAACGGACATGTCGACGGTCCGTGCGTTGACATTTGCCGCTCGCATTTGAATCTCTTTTTTAGCGAGTAACGTTAAACTTTGAGGTACCTGCAGAACAACAGGATCTGTATCAACGTGTGCCCCATCGTGGTACGTGAACTCGGAAAGTAGCTTGATCGTATCGGCTTCCACGACCAGATCTTGGGCGTCGATTTTAACGTCATCCGGCCCTCTCGACCGAAAGATCACATCGCCTGTTCCCCGGAAAGTCAGAGTTTTCTCAGCCTTAATTTTATGCATCGCATCCTCCACCAAGTCACCTATTAATAAGTATGGTTTTAGTTGTGGAGCGAGTGCCGTTTCATCTTCGTTAATTTCGATTTCAGCATCTTCACGGCTAGTTGGTCCGTAGAGCAACGCCATCGTTCCCTACGGTATCCTGACCCCTTTTGAGTACGAAAACGATTGTGTCAACTCTCTTCCAGCTGCTTCGAGTTGGCCAATTATGCGTACATCCAGGAACTCGTCGGTCACACCGTAGATCGGAGTAACCACTAATTTGAGCAGTTTTGCTAAAAGTTGATCAGACACTGTCGGGACGAAAAATCTCGCATCTGGTCTTCTATTAATGTGCCCAACTTCTCGCGTTGCACGAATTGTTGTAACGTCATCTGCCATCGAATAAGGTGTCAATACAGTTGGGGAAACGTAGCTTGGATTGGTTTGCGATTCCAAATCTATACCACGATGAGATACGGCAAACCCAAGGGCTTTCGCGGTTTTCTGCAGATTCACAACAAGCCCCATTCCACCATATGAACTGGCCACCGGTGTTACAAACCCGCCCACAATTAACCTCTCAAATCTGTCGAGCAAAATGTTCTGTGCCAAGATTCTCATTTTGTCGATTTCGATTCGCTGAAACGCTGCCTCCACATTTCCTCCGGCAACCAAATTGGCCGTATTCAACGCACTTCTTCCGCGAACGTAGATATCTCTCCGTGCAACTATTTGCCCGAGATTAACATCGAAATCCGCATCGATCCTAACCTTACCATCCGAGAAAATGTACCCGGGACATTCGGATTGAGGCAGCGGAACCAATCCTTCATTGAATGGCCGATAGTCCCAAATTACGTCAAAATATCGATAATCAGCCCAGCCATCAAAGTGCCAATTTGCGCGGTGAAACGTATGCGATTGTCTATATTCGTTTGCTCTAGTTAGCAATTGCTCCTGTCTTTTAATTGGGTCGTCGGGATCGACTGCGTCGGCAATGTATTTGCTATGCACGAAAAGCTTGCCGTTTTCGAAGCTTTGTCCTCGTACGTTAATATCTCCCTGTGAGTAAATTAGGCCAACTTGATTTGATACAAGATCATCAGAAATTATTTGGATCAGCCTTTGCCCATTTAAAAATCCGAAGTTATTTTGAAGGCTGTTTGCAGTGATACTCAACGTGCCATTGCATGCAATTTGTCCGGCATTTGAAATATCCAAGAAGTACCCCAGGATTCTTTCGGTCGCATTATGCGACACTAAACGCATCCGCGTAAATTTTCCGTTACTATCAACAGCTGGATAGTCGGGGTACCAATGAGTCCCGTGACTGGCAGGAAGATTTTGACCCAATCTAGCTGGTGTTTTCGTGTAATATGAGTACGACACGACTTTCGGAAATGTTTGTTGCCCACCTGTGTTTACGAAAGTACCGACGTTGAGTGTAATATCGCCGAGAGCATGCATTTTCCCAGAGACATTCTCGAATGCGTCTGCGGTTATGAGGATGTGTTCCTGAGCGCCGAGATAGCCGGTTCTGTTCAACGTAAATCTCTTGGTTTTCGCCTTGAACTCCTTAACTTTCAATTTGTCTCGAACATCAATAACGGGAGCTTCAACGTCCAATTTCACGTTCATACTGACCGGCTTCGTCACATTAATATTGGTCTTGGAATTGATCTTCAAAGTCTTGTTGGGCCCATTGATCACAGACTGAATCAGGTCACCACTCAGCGTCAGCGGAGCGCCATCGATCTCATATTCAATCCCATCCTCTGCAACTGTGCGGCCCCACTTCGTCACGGTACTATGCTGGGTGAGCTTGAAGCCCGTCGGCGAATACAAAAGCCCATCGTTTATCCAGTCAAAAAAGGATGCACGTGCACGGTTCTCAAATCGAAGAACTGCGCTACCTGATGCTCGATATATACGGCCACGCAGATCTTTGTACTCTGTTCCATCATCCGCACGGCGCTTGTGCCGGATCAACATCTTTCCATCATTCACAACATCTCCGCTCACGACGACTTTATCCAACAAATGCAGCGTCGCATCCTGGCCATTATGTATTTTGCTCAGTGCTGTAAGTTGCGTATTAAACGTCGCCGTACCGAAATTGCTAAGATTTCTCAATCTGCTAAACTTGGTATTTTCATCAGCCAAAAACTCAGAACCACTTTGCACAGTGAGATCTGTAAGCCCTGAAAAATCGGCAGTTCCAAGAGCTTTGAGAGTAGCTCCATTTTGTAGATTCAACTTAGCGAGGTTCGGTAATTCCGCACCACTCTCCAGCTGCCCACGTAAATTATCGAGGTTAATCAGTCTTGGCAGAGCCGATTTTGTTTCAATCTGCAGAGGCCCAGTTTGTGTATTTTGAACATCCGACAGAGCCGGAGTTGCCGCCAAAAACGTGTGTTTCCCGCATTTTCAATTCTCCGTAGGGCCGGAACTCTGGTCGATTCCTGCACCAGCAACTGCGCCCCAGCATCAGTTCTTGTCCGCTGCAGTTGCGGAAAGTCAGCACTGATCTGCAAATGCTTTTGGGAATGCACGAATGTTGCCGTAATTTCTCCGCCAGACAAAATTCCAACATCTGCCCTGCTTACAATTTCTGGAGTCGTGATACGTCCCGTATTTTGAATGGCTCTTGACTAGCATCTCGGAAGGAGTATGCTATGAAGATGAGGAAATTCAACCGGTTGAGCCCCCAAAAGAGGAACAAAATTTTTTTGTGCTTTGCAGAGGATTTAACTGCCACTACGACAGCAAAGATTGTTGGAGTCAATCGTAACACCGTCAATGCGTACTATCAGGAAATCAGGAATAAGATTCTCAAGAGATGTATGGAAGAATCTCTCGTAGATGGTGGAGAGTTTGAGCTGGATGAATCGTACTTTGGAGCTAAGAGAATTAGAGGGAAGAGAGGCCGTGGGGCAGCTGGGAAAACACCTGTATTTGGTCTACTCAAAAGAGGAGGAAAGGTGTTTGTATCAGTGGTACCAAACTGCTCTCGTGAAGAACTGATGCCTATCATACAGGGGAAGATACTAGCTGGGTCAACCATTCATACAGATGGTTGGAAAGCTTATGATGGCCTTATCCTTAATGGGTATGATCACTATAAGGTGTGTTAACAAACCTCTAATTTCAAAATTGCTAGAGCTAAGAAGCTGGTAAACGTCGAGTCCAATTTCTCGTAACGCATCGCTAACCTCCTGTTTTCCTTGATTCTCTGGAATAAATTTTCAACCTTATGTCTCCACTTGTATATAGTCTTGTCGAAGCTGTACGTGT
>JAITFF010000050.1 GCA_031281515.1 Holosporales bacterium
AGAAAATCTTCCACTCATTAATCTTATCTGATCCGGCTAAATCCGCTATTTCATCGGCTTCATCTGGAGAGAGGACGGTAAATAACTTCAATAACTTCCCGACGTCTCGATCATCGACATTTCTCCAGTATTGCCAGAAATTAAAAGGGCTCGTTAGGTCTTGGTGCAGCCAAACTGTTCCTCCGGTTGTTTTGCCCATTTTCCCGCCATCCGAGGTAGTAAGAAGTGGAATCGACAGGGCAATCGCCTGCTTCTCCGTCTTACGCCTGATCAGATCGACACCAGATATCATATTGGCCCACTGATCGGCACCTCCAATCTGCATCCTGCAGCCGTAATTCTCGAACAGATATAAAAAATCGTATGCCTGAAGCAGCATATAATTAAATTCCAGAAAACTAAGATGTTGCTGTCTTTCGAGCCTAGTGCTAACACTATCCATCGCCAACATCCTATTGACCGAAAACAATGGGCCAAAATCTCGCAAAAACTCCAAATAATTAAGTTCCGAGAGCCAAGTATAGTTATTCAACAACTTACAATTTTCAAATTCTATTAGTTGCCGCAGTTTCTCCAAAATTGACGCAGTATTTTCCGCGATCATTTCATCATTCATCATGACCCGCTGTTTATCTTTCCATGTTGGATCGCCAATTCTGCTAGTCGCTCCGCCGCATATTATGATTGGATTGTGGCCAAAGCTCTGTAATTTTTCGACTAACTTAATCCATAGCAGGTGACCAACGTGTAAACTTTTCGCCGTCGGATCAAATCCAACGTAGAAAGTCAATTTTTCGCCGCTGCAGCACAGCTTGTCTAGTGCCTCAAAATCAGTGCACTGATACAAAAAACCACGATCACTTAAATCCTTCAAAAATTCGCTGGAAAAATCCACCGTTGCCTCATACGTTCTTCACTATCTCGATTGGCATTATCGCGAATATCATATCTACGTCAGTTTTTTCGGCTGCATCGGTCGGTTCGATAATCGTCGAGGAATTGCTTTCTGCCAGCAATAGTTTGACCTGCGGAGTTTTAATTTGCCCCAGTATGTCCAGCAAATATCGGCTATTGAAGCAGATTTCGAACGATTCGAAGCCGTTAAAGGATGCCTCTATCTCATCGCTAGCGGATCCAAATTCGCGACTAATTCCTTCGAGAATCAATTTATCCTGATGGATTACTAGTTTGACTGAACTCGTCGAATCCGTGACGACAGTACTGACCCTCTCTAGGGCCTCGATAAAATCCGCCGTATTTACGACCAAAATTTTGTCGTTCGAAACATTCAGAGCAGCCTTATATTCAGGGAACGTTCCATTGACTAACCTCGAGCTAAACTCCGTCTTCATTGAGTCGGATGTTTCCAATGTGAAGGCAATTCTGTTTTCAGATACTGAGACGGAAACATCCGTATCGGCTCCGCCATCAATCAATTTTATGAGTTCTAGGACGGTTCGTTTGGATATGATTGCGGGTGGCAGATTCCGAGAGGACTGTGGTGCATTAACGCTAACGCAGGCTATGCGAAACAAGTCGGTCGCCACGAATTTGAGTTTATCGATCGGTGGATTTTCTTCGTAATGCATATGAATTCCGTTTAAGTGAAACCTCGAATTATCTTGAAGCATGGCAACTTTCGCGACGTCAATCGCGTTTTTAAGAATTTTTGTATTGATAGAGAAAGAAACGAGATATTCGAGGGACGCAATTGGAGGGAAACCACTACAATCCATATGATGAATCGAAAATGAAGCCTTATTACTTTTAACAATGACCGAATTGTTTTCTCGAGCGATATCGAAATAAACATCGGAGCCCGGTTTGATTTTCCTGATGATTTCATACAATAGGCTCGCTGGAAGGCAATACGTTCCGCTCGCATGGACATCACACTTTATGGAATCTACCATCGTCATGTCCATATTCGTCGCCGTGATTACGAGGTCGCCCCTTTCCTGGGACGCCTGAAACAGGACGTACCCCAGGATCGGGACGGTCTGTTTTTTTTCGATGATCCAATTAGCGTGCGAAAGAGCCTTTTCTAGGATCTTTTGACTAATCGATAACTTCATAAGACCGATTCTCCTCGAGAATTATTCTCGTAATAACGCGTTATGAAATCGATTAAAAGGCGAACTCCAAAGCCAGTCGCTCCCTTTTTCGATAAAGCTCTATTCTTCGAATCCCATTCGGTTGCCGCTATATCAATATGTGCCCAATCGATTCCCTCAAGAACAAATTCTTTCAGAAACATTGCCGCCGTAATACTCCCAGCTCCGCGCCCAGAACCAACATTCTTGATGTCCGCAATATCAGATTTTATATCATCGGCAAAGGATTGGTGTAACGGGAGTCTCCAGAGCTTCTCCCCGACTATTTTCCCAGATTTTTCCAGCTCAGATGCCAAATAATCTGAATTGGCGAATAGTCCGGCAAATTCGTGACCCAGGGCAACCTGGATTGCCCCAGTCAAGGTCGCGAGATCTAGCATCAATTTGGGGGAATGCTTCTCCTGGGTATACCACAGCGCATCAGCCAGGACCAATCTTCCCTCAGCATCAGTGTTATCAATTTCAATCGTCTTTTTCGATAGAGAGGTAACGACGTCTCCAGGCCGCTGGGCTTTGCCAGATATTAAGTTTTCAGTAACCCCGATAACTCCGACGACGTTGGCCTTGGCCTTCTGGGCTGCCAAAACCTTAAGAATCCCGATGACAACGGCTGCCCCCGTCATGTCCCCCTTCATTTCCCCCATCTTATTGGCTGGTTTTAGGCAGAGACCACCGGAATCGAAGGTCAATCCTTTCCCAACGAGAGCAATCTTATCCCTGGCCTTATCGGAGCAATATTCCATCGAAATTAGATATGTCTGGCAATCGCTTCCACGGCCGACTCCGAGGAGGGCATTCATCCCGATTTTTTCCATATCTCGCTGATCCAACACAGAAACCTTAACCCCAAACTTCTTCAAAGACATAGCGATTTCTAAAATTTGATCAGGATTCATTACATTGGCTGGTTCCGTGACCATTTCTCTCACCAAAAACACGCCATCCATGAGGCATTCAAGGCGAGAGAATTCCTCCCCATTATGTTCTGAATAACACGTTTGACACTCAATAGAGCTGATTTTCGGCGATTCTGGTTTGGACTTATACTTGTCGAAAACCCAGGATTTCAGGAGGAGTCCAGAAGAGATGTACGCAGATGCCAACTCCAGACCAGATTCGAGGTCGCTGTAAATCCCGACGCTGGAGTTCTTTGATTTTATTGCGTCATAGATGAATCCTCCCAACTTCTCTGTATTAGCACGATTTGCCGATCCCCTCTTTCCGGCACCAGCTATGATTACTTCGATAAATTTCCCGTCTACTGTTAATGTTCTGAAGCTTTTAACTTTTCCGTACGATAGGTCATCACATTCCTTCACGATACTATCGGTGGCGTTTTTCCCGACGATGGGAAGCAATCTCTTCTCGGCGAACCCGATACCATCCTCGACTGAGACTATGACGACGACGTTCAAAGCACTAGTATTCAACGACTCAGAAAAGACGACGGTAGTACTCATGAAGACACATTCCGATTAAGCAAATTTTACACACGGACATTCTACCCAAAATAAGACATTGACGCTACAAAATTAGGAGATTGCCTCGCCACCCCGCACGTCAGGATGAAAGGTGTTTTTCAACGATCTGGCAAATCTGGCTTCTCGAACGATCAATTTCGTTGTTAACCAGTATGTAGTCGTACGCGGCAACTTTTCCAACGTCGAATGACCCCGTTATTCTTCTGTTCAGTGATTCTTCCGTCTCCGATTTCCGATTCATAAGACGCCTTTTGAGAGTCGCAATGGACGGTGGAAGCACGAGAATTCCGATCTTAGTAGCCCACGAAACACATCGATCAGATAAAATTTCACTGGCCCCCTGGTACTCAACATCCATTATGCAGGCCAGTTTTATTTGCAATAAATCATCGACGGAGCTTTTCAATGTTCCATATCGATTCCCGTAACATTCAGTATGCTCTAGAAACGCACCATTCTGTACGAGGGTAGCAAATTGTGCCGGCGGAATGAAATGGTAATCAACACCGTCCAGCTCATGCCCCCTAGGAGGACGGGTCGTACACGATATACTCACCCCAACCTCCCTATCAAATGTCTGTAAAACGTGCTTGATGAGGGTTGTTTTGCCGGCGCCTGATGGCCCAGAAAATATGAATATCATTCTCCTCATCAACGTTCATCCAACTTGAATTCTATTCTCCGGTTTTTGGCGAGGTCCTCTGGAGAATTACCGGTAGATAATGGCTGATTTTCGCCGAATCCGGCGGCCACCAGGTGTTCAGCCGATACCCCACATTCAATTAAATATTTTACGACGGAGATTGCCCGAGCCGATGAAAGCTCCCAGTTGGATGCAAACTTTCCACCGGAGATGGGGCGCCTGTCGGTGTGCCCATCCACCCTCAAGATCCATCTGATATTATCCGGAATTTTATTCCCAATCTCTTTGATGATAACCGCAATGTCAGAGACCTGGCTTTTTCCCTCGCCGCTGAGTTCGGCCGATGCAGAATCGAAGAAGAGTTCGGATTGGAAAATGAATCGATCCCCAGCAACACGAATTCCTTTCTTATCGCGGACAATTTCCTGAAGCTTATCGAAGAATTCCGAACGATACAAGCTCATCTTCGATAACTCACTGAGTTTAATATTTTCCTTCTTGATGGTTTCAATGGCGCTTTTCTGCTCTTCAGAGCTCAGGCGTTCGGCGGCCAGTGCAGCTAAAACCTCATTAAGTTGCGTCGTCAACTTATCGATCTGGTCGGCCAGAGTTGCCTTTTCGTCCTTAGTCTTCTTGAGCAACGCCTCATCATCATCGACCATTCCTCTCAGGGTATTGATCGAATCATTCAATTCGGCTATCTTCTTCAGAAGTTCAGAATTTTCTGAAATAAGTTTATTGGATTTGGATTGCTCTGAAGAAAGGAGTGCACAAACATCGAATAGCTTGGATCTCAAACTAGCTAGAGATGAATCTTTATCGAAAATAATCCCGGACAAATAGATCTGCGACGAAATGAATCCGACCAGCACGAAAATGAATACCAGGAGTACGGTCGATAGGGCATCGACAAACCCTGGCCAGATATCCAGCTGAACATTATCTCTATGGCGCCTTGAGAAGGACATAAATTACAGTCATTATCCAGACTATTGTACAAATTATACTATTTTATCCAGCCAGACGAAAGCCTGGAAAAAGAAGGAATTCCGGACACACACAAAAAAGGCAAAATTGCAATTCAATGTTAAAAAAATTTAAAAACCAAATTAACATGCGTTTCAAATGGGAAAATCATTATCCGCCATCAGACCTTAATGAATTGTAGAAATTTTCGGAGAATTTTACATGTAATCTTAATAGATTCTGGCATAAATTTCTCATATTCGGCATCAAACTTTATTCAATAAATCCCAAATAAATAACCAAATAAATCATAAGTTAGAAATCATTAATAAATCATCATGATTCACAAATATCACTTTACATTACTCAGACATAGTAGTATAACTAACTTAATCTTTGGAGGATTCCGAAATTAATGGAGAAAGTACAAGTGCTAAGCAAAACACGAGAAACGACCAATACAATTGCAACAACAATCCGTATCATAATCCTGTCGATAATATTAAGCCTTCAGGCACTGGCAGGCGATTTAGATAAGACAGTCAACGAAATCGCTGACGAATGTATGCCCAGGCCCACCCCCCACTCAATCGGTTACGGACATGTATTCGGAAAAGGACCTGACCCATCAGCGCCATTACGACTATATAACACGAACCTCACGGGTGACGATCGCGTAGTTCGCTTCAAGAGCATCCAGAATTCATCGATATATTTCCCATTTTTCAACGAGCAAGCGGAGATTCGCGTAGCGGTACTCAACCAATCCCTTGACAACCCCACATTGAAAGATATCACCGAACTTCTCGATCCAAGCACAGTTTTTCAAACAGATGTAACTATTTTCCACTACCCTTACATATCCCGGATAAGGGACATTCCCACGGCCAGCCAAAAAAACCACGGAACAGTAACTCTACGTGTTCCACCAGTGGGGCGAGTCTTCACCCCTCTCTCCTTTCCGGACAGCAGTGTAGTTTCACTAGGTGACAATTTACTCTTAAAAGACAACTTCCAATTCGTTTGGGCCGACAGCTTCCAGCCTAGGCCCTATTCAGCACAACCAATAAGCTTCATAAGATTGGCAATAGCGCACAATTTCACAGATCTAACCGACTCAACGGGAAGAGTGTACTCCTCAGTAGACTCTGTAATCTGGCAGTTACGTCAGGGAATCAGTGAATATCAAGCTGACACCGGGCAACGACCGACCTTCCTGGTCCTTAAGGACTTTAGCGACCAAGAATACTGGTGCACCACTCCAGAATCCCTTGATCGACCCGTCTGGCCGCACTTTCAAGTATTTAAAAGTACAAGCAATCCTGTAGTAATGATCTACTTAGGA
>JAITFF010000064.1 GCA_031281515.1 Holosporales bacterium
TTTCTTTCCCAAAGAGGGGCTCGACCCTTTCGACAACAGCATCAAAATCCATGGTGCTTAGGCCAAAAATACGGAGGAAAATTGACGGGCTTTTGCGGATAATACAGTGCTTGATCATCTTAGTTTGTGGGGATAGCTGACACAGTTTCATACGGATGATAGCAGCTTTTGCTTAGTTTCTCACTTTTGCAATAGGTCTATTGAAATATAAAAGAGAATACCGATTGACGCCATAGGATTTATCTGATACTATTCGCGCAATACGTCAATTTATTTAGGTTACAGGAAGATGAACTCAAATTTCATTAAAACCACAGGAGTGATCCCGTTATTGCTCGCATTGAGCACATGGACGATGGCAGCTGATCCCCCAAAGATCGGCTCAACCGCTTATGGTAGTTACTTAGGGCTGCAGAGTATGCCTGGAGGGCAACTAGTGGAACTGGTAATCACCCCCCCACAGGATCCCATGATCTCTTTCCACAGTAAAGTTGAGCAACAATTCCGATCCAGAATCTCAGAGACACTAAGTAAGGTAGCTGAAAATCCCGTCGGGGCTGGTGTTCTTAGAACTTTGTTAGCTTATCGACAAAGCGGAGAGCCTGTGAAAATGATCTTTCGAAAAGGAAGCATGCGCGGACGCGAAGTAATTGCAGGAGTTGGGCAACCAGGTAAGGATAGGGTAATTCCGATTTACTGTTTTCCAGACAACACTGGCATGTTTAGCTCAGTCCAACTGGGTTTACCAGCCGGGTTAGCAGTTGATCCATCGGCAAAAGTACAGTACGAGGCTATACCAGGAATGAGCGACGACGAACAGCTTGCTCACGAGCTCATCCATGTGATTCGAATAGTTGCTAAGACAAGTTTGGATCCTCGGAATCAAGCCCCTCTGACTATAGAGCTGTACAGTCGGGCTGCTAGTGATCCTGACCAATTAGAAACGATTCGGGCCCTTTGGCAATCTGACGAAGAAACGGAGGTAATAACCGGCAAAAAACTGAAAACTGTTGGAAGGTTCAAATTCAGCGAATTTGGCTATTCACAAGCAAGTCGCCCTCCTGTTGTATATCCGAGAGTATTCGCACTGACTATGGGACCAAATGATGATGATTCCCTACCTGAATCAAGGCAGGACCTAGTGAAGTTTTATCAGGATTCTCCTCTTAGTGACATAATGAGCCTTAAAGGACATGCAGTCACAAGAAGCTTATACGAATGACTTCTTGAGCTGTTAACAGAAGAAGGATGACTTTCTTGTCGCTGACTTTGTCAGGATTCGGTCAGCCTAGTTTTCGTCATCATTTTTGCCTTAAATCCCAATTGCTGACCGGAGGGAGCTCAACTGATCCGAGCCATTCCTCCGGCTCAGTTCGAATCTCCTCAGTCCTCGAGATTAGCTTCGGCAACCGGATCGCCTCGATCCGTCCGGCAATTCTTTTTCCAACAATAAATTTATTGTAAACATCAACTATTGAGCATAGAAGTTTTTCAGGGTTAAGACTCTGTCCTAATCCATTATTCGGTTTTTTTTACCACACTTAGTCGGCGAAACGCTTTTACTTCCATTTAGCAATTTCACTCCCAGAGTTTTGCGCTTTTAATCAGATTCTAGAAAGCATCTTACTTTCCAAGGCGTTTATGGTTTGAAAACTTAACTCTACTCGCGACTGGTAACGCAGCACGCCTCCTCGGATTAATTCCCAAGATTTCTTGGAAGTATAATTGTGCCCACGTTCTGCCGAAAGGATCCTTTCTCCGCCTGCAATGGGTCGCGATATAGCGAGAAAGTTTAATACTATCAGCAACGAGAGTTTGAACGCGAACTGCCGAAGGTTTGTATCTATGAAGATCGAGAACTTTCGCTGCTCCATAGGATAAATCGATAATCCTTCCGGTATAGCAATACGGCCCTCTATCGTCTACGACGACTATGACGGACTTCCCGTTCCTCAGGTTGGTTACCCTCACAACGGATGGAAGTGGGAGAGTTCTGTGCGCGGCCGTCATCGCCAGTTTATTGAACTTCTCTCCGGTAGCTTTCATTTTCCCGTGACAATCATCGCCATACCAGGAAGCGAGTCCAATTTCGTCATACTCGTAAAATGTTTGGGGATGATACCACGATCCCCTGACTAAGTACGGTTTGCACGATACACACGTTGGGCCAGCCGGGGTTTTAACGGTTCCACATCCAGCTAGAAATATACTAATACCGACAAACCACTTATTGGAATACTTCGTAAAGTTTTTCGATACCATCTACATTTCCCATAACCGCAAGTGTAGGCTTGGATGAAAAAATCCTACGCATCACATCGGCTATCGACCTTTCATTAACGGCGTCTATTTTGGCGATAATCTCCTGAGGTGTAAAGAACCTATTTTGTTGAATAAATTGATGAGCCATTCTTTCCATGCGAGAGGATGAGCTCTCAAGTCCCATCAAAATCGACGCTTTTAGCTGAGTTTTGGCCTTCTGTATTTCTTCCTCTCTTAACGTCTCGAGAACTCTATCAAATTCCCATCTGATTATATTTATTACTTCCTGTACCTTGCTGTCCTCACAGCCGGCATAAACGCCGAAGGTCCCCGTATCCCTATAATTGGACATAAATGAGAATATAGAATAGACGAGGCCACGCTTTTCGCGCACCTCCTGAAATAATCTCGACGACATGCCGGCCCCAAGAATCGTGGACAACACGCACAGATCGTATTTACAGACCTCAGTATTACTACACCCCTCAAAACCCAGGATCAAATGTGCCTGCTCTAGATCTTTTTTCTTGAATATAAAACCACCCCTATATTTTTGTTCAGCCGGTTGGTCTACCTTAAAACTCGTCATTTTGGAGGAAAACTTTTCGGCGAGACTGACGACGTCATCGTGATTTATCCCTCCACTAGCGCATAGAATCATCTTGTCCGCAGAATATTTAGTCCTCAAGTAATTTTTCAGATCAGCCGGTGTATAGGAATTAATCTCCTCTTCTCTCCCTAAAATCTGTGCTCCAAGTTGCTCTCCGTCGAAACATTTTGCCTGAAACATGTCGAATACCAGATCATCGGGCGTATCGTTCAGCTGTTTTATTTCCTGAATGATTACCGACTTTTCTTTCCCAAACTCAATTTCATCGAATTTAGAGTCTGAAATGATATCCGTGAGAATATCGATCGCTAAATCCAAGTTAGCTTTCAACATTTTTGCGTGATATGCGGTTGTTTCTTTACTCGTGTATGCGTTGATATGGCCACCAACCAACTCGATGGACTGGGAAATCTCGAGGGCAGTTCGTTTATTGGTCCCTTTGAAGGCCATATGCTCTAGAAAATGCGATAATCCGGTCTGAGAGTTCGATTCATTCACTGACCCGATATTGATAAAAATACCGACGGAGGCAGTCTCGAACCCATCGATTGGATCCGTCGCCACTGTCAGGCCATTATTTAAACGCGTAGTTTGTATGTTCAATCTCTAAATACCTCCTGCCCATTCCTAAACATTAAACCTGAAATTCATGACATCTCCATCCTGGACGATGTACTCTTTTCCTTCGAGTCTCAGTTTTCCGGCCTGCTTAGCCCCCTGTTCTCCTCCGCACGCCACATAATCCGTCCACGAAATCGTTTCAGCGCAAATGAAACCCCTCTCGAAATCGGTATGAATAACTCCGGCCGCCTCCGGAGCTTTGGTCCCATTCTCGATGGTCCAGGCTCTCGCTTCTTTCGGCCCGACCGTGAAATATGTTATCAGGCCGAGGAGCTCGTATCCACTCCGAATGACACGGCTTAGGC
>JAITFF010000015.1 GCA_031281515.1 Holosporales bacterium
CGCTTCGATACTGTCGCTGGTATGCATCACATGGATCGCATATAATTGGAATGGCGGACATCGACAGGCAGGAAGCGTTGACGGTCCAGTCATTATCGAGCCAGAACAGGCATCGTTTAAGGTCTTACCCGATCAGCCGGGTGGCCTCGAAATCGAGCATAAAGACAAGACTGTTTATGATCGGTTACACCCCGGAGCTCCGAGTGATTTCAGCCTAGAGGAAAGGTTACTGCCCCCACAGGAAGATCCAATCGAATTAACAAATCGAGATTCAGCTCTAACAAAGCCCACAAATGGGGCTTATTCGAGTGGAATTGAGGAATATTCCATAGTAGATGATAAAATTTACTATATAAAATTCTCGGCCGGAAAGAATAAACACATCCTTGAAAGTGAAGCAAAATTAATGAAAAAGAAATACGGCCAGTTAATAGGCGATGTGAAATGCGAGGTCAAGAAGGTAAGCAATGCTCAAGGGGAGCAGAAACATGCGATTCTCATCGGTCCATTCGATTCCCAAGATGCGGCCCTCGATATGGCCAGACATCTTGGGGGGCAGTGTTATATCGTCTCAGTGAAGGAACAGTAGTTCGCGCTTTTAGTGAACTGCTTGTCTTTTACGAATTAGAAAACTTGCAATCAACCCGCCAGTGATCAGGACCCCGACTCCTCCGACTACCCAAGCAACAACTTTACTAATTGCTGATGATGAAGGCATTGTCACCTCTCCTTCTGTTGTCCTCCGCTGTAATCGTCCTTCTACTTTCTGGGGTGGACTTAACCCGAGTTTGGTATCGATTATTTTATTAGCTGGGTACTTTTCCTCTAAAGCCGCACGTACATGTGAACAGAAATCATCCATCTGAGTACTAAACTGGTCTACCGACATTCCTCCAGGTATTGTATATTTGGAAGGGATTTCTTCGTATCTTAGCACTTGTCCATCATCCCCCACTACAGGAGTCTGGCTCATTAAGGCCCCTCCTTCTTGGTTTAGCACAGGAACACTGCGCAGGACGCCGTATTTGAGCCGTGTCTCCATCTCAAAAATGGTTACCTGTTCTATTGTAATTTTCCCACTTAAAGGCTTCCAATCATTTGGGTCCCAATCGAAGGTATTCTGCGGTGCTGGGGAGTTCTCCGTTAGGTACCCTCTTGGACTGACTGGCCGCCATTTTCCATGTGAATCCTGCCAAACTTCTGCCACTATTTCATTGTCCTCTTCCGATTCGGTGCCGTCTGGATTTTTTACTTTGCCTGATACGTATCTCGCCAAATAAACCACTTTAGGCTGTATTAGCTTATTAGGGTCGCTATAAAAAGGATCGTGAGCAAAGCCTGTCGTGACGATTGCCGGCTTGCAGAGAAGTTGCGTATTCCTATCGGGAAAATCAGCAAAAAACTTTCTTACCTCTTCTTGTCCAAATGCAGTTACCTCCTCAACACTAGTTAGACGTGACACTTGGTTTTCCTCTCCTTGGCCGGAAGCAACTACATCAGAAACTGAAATCAAACTGAAGTATCCAACACAAACAAATCCGCAAAATCTTAAAACGCCGTTAAAATCCATTGCAACCTCCCCACTCACAAAAACAACTATCGCGCTAGCTGTATTTTCTTAAAATACTTCTTATCACAAAAAATCCAGCCCCCAATAAACAAGCAGATCCCAGGCCAATGAGTATCATATTTGTTATAGATGGATTATTTTCATACTCTAAACCATCCTGAAGACCAACTGTTACTCCCATTTCTCGAAATCCTTGTTTAAGAGTCGCGAGTGTCCCACTGGCATTGTTTCCCCGATCTAGTGGCACTTGCGTCATATCGTAAGTGGTATCAATAGTGATTTGATTCAAGCCGGCTTGTATACCTTGATTGTATGCCTGCACGAAGTCCGGCACCTGAATGGAATCTTCTGCAACGCTGCAGGCGGAATTAAGGGTATCTCCTTCGAAAATTTGGCTTCCTTGCTCGCCAGCATGATACCCGCCACGCCATTCAACCCAGGATACTGATCCATTTTGATAGTACGGTCCCCCGATTATATTCCTCGCATTATCGTTCAGCACATCAAAACATGCCTGAGCTACCCTCAAGTCATGACTCCCAGAAACGTTTGAACAAAATAACGGTCCGATTAATATCAATCCACCAAGTAATACTTTATTACGCACTCCTCAGCCACCGCAGATAACTTAACTGTGATTAGGATATACAATAATAATTAATTAAAAGTAAAATTTATTCTATTCTATCGGTTCAGCCGAAATTTCGACTAGTGATTTCTCCTCATCTCCTTGCTGGTTATCATCAGCTTCAAATATCTGGTCAATTTTTTCGCTTTCAGTTTCTTTTTTCTTTGCCGGTTTATCTGGTTGGCCTCTTGGTTTTTTGGAATTTTTTGGGGGATTTCTTTTCCGTGGCCGAGCAGAATCCTGCCGCACAGAATTTTTCCGCACGGGAGCCTTCCGCTCAGGTTCATCATTTTCTTCTTCTGCCACTTCCTGGATAATATCCGGTTTTTCAAAGTTTGTTTCCGTGAAGCGCGAGGACAAGACTGGTTCATTTGCGACGGCAGCAACTGAGCTGGGAATTGCCGGCATGCTCCCTGGAGGAACTGTTGGGATCTTAACCACCGACGCCGCCGGTTCTCCGGGCTTTTTCGGTGTCGATGCCTTAACGCCAACGTATATTTTGGCAATCTTCCCGTCACTTAATGGAATCTTAAAACTCAGGACAACTTGATTGACGGAAGTTTGGTCAGGACTCACGACTTCTGCCTTGTATTTCTGAAGAAATCTCAGAACCGACCAGTTTCCCACACATTGAATCGTAGCCCCCGTTTCACTCAGGATTATGTCTGGATCATTGGGATCGGAGATCGGACGCTGGGCCTGATCATCTCCAGTCGCCCACCTAAGATACATTTCGATCTGCTCTCCGAAATACCAGATTGCAGTCTTATCCTGGTTGATTGGCTCAATCTTTGCATCGTTATTTGGTTTAAAAATTCGAGAAACCAAATAATCCGTATTGGCCTCCTCTCTTTTGTTGACCAGGAAGTCTATTTCTATGCTAACCTTGACCCCATCCCGGCGGTTAGCTCCGAGAGAATCGCCGAAAAATAGCCTGATTTCATGAAGTTTTTTCAAAAATTCGTAGGGTTTAAGGGCATCTTCTCCGAGCTGGTATATCTGATCCAAAATTTTCTCTGGTGTCCCGCCAAACTCGTCATACATCTCGTAAAATTTTTGCACAGCTTCCAGATC
>JAITFF010000059.1 GCA_031281515.1 Holosporales bacterium
CGAATAAACCGAAGTGATGCTTGCGGCAGTCAGGGTCTCATTGCGGTTGCCACACATTCATCTGATCTTGGTGAAATTCCCATGAGACTCTCCTATTCGTGCCGGCCTTTCCTAACCAGGGGATTCTGCTGATTCTGAGAATCCCTAGAGCCAACGGAGATCCTTAATGGGAGCTCCAGGTGGAATGTTTAACCCCACCTTTGGGCCCGCGCGGAGCGACCCGTCTCTCCGTATATTCGTAGCGCTCCATTGGTCTACTTTGCCTTCCGAACGTTCTGAAAACAGGGTTTATTCTTCGAATACATCCAACACTTTCCCGCCTGAGCAATGGAAATCAAGACCCAGTACGTGTACCAAGGTCGGAGCGATGTCAACTCCATTCATATCCCCACTCTCATAGCCCCTCTTAATCCCTGGCCCCCATATCGCGAATGTGGTTAGATTGCCTCTGGGATCTTGGCCGTGCTGTGCCTTAAAATATATTTTCCGATCTCGCTTAATGTCTCCGGATAGGTTCAGGTTATGGACAAACATAACTCCCGGAACGGCTGTACATGCCAGATCATATTGCGTTCCAGCATGCAATGAATCTAATTCGCTCCAATCGAGAATTCGCTCAATTCCGAACGCATCCTGATTTTGTTGCAATAATTCCATCACTCTGGATTTTGTGGACCTTTTCTTGTCGGCAATATGAATCAAGAATGATTTCCCAACTGATTCTCCATAGGCGGAGCATGAGATTACCTTCCTCCCGGCAACACTGATTAATCCATTTCGCCAAAATAAATTATTTAAATAAACGTATCTGTCGATATCGAATATTAAATGGTCAGACATCAGGCTAAACACCGTGTCTTCGTACGTGCCAGCCATTCTTGATGCCCTAATGAGGCGCTCTAGGTGCTCTGTATATCGCACCAATGTTGACCCTGCCTGAGGAGACCGAGTACCAAAACAGTGAGAGGCAAGATCGTATCCAACTTGCTGTACACACACAAAATGTGCCCTATGATTCAATATTACATCCTCTGCGGCAGATACATACCCGTCATCCAATAGTCGAACTATCATTTCCGGTGAAGTATAAGTTGACGGTGCCAACAAAGTTTGACGAATCATTGCTGGAATCATGTGTTTCAATGCGAATACAGTCGACATTTTTTTAAAAATGCCACCGGCAATTCCAGCATCTCTGGTACATGTCATATCGCCTATGTTGTAGCTAATGTGAGGATCCTGGTGAGTTGTACAGAAGCCGAAAGATCCAGTGGTGAGTCCGCGCCTGAACGCCGCATCGGTGAGTTTTTTACTCTTACAATCAACCCTGTTGTTTACGGCTGCATTAGATGTTACGGAACACTGATCGACGAATAGAATATCATCTAATGATTGTTCAAATACCGTGTAAATTCCATGTCTTTCCGGATATTCCCCTGTTAAAGTCGATGCATGCATTGTCGATGTTTGTGCCGGAAATGTCCCAAGCATCCGGGATGAAATAGCGCCACTACTTACAGCCTCGTTAATCATCGGGGAACTAGCCCTGATTTCTTCGAATTGTTCCGGGCTGATAGCGTCCAGATTGATGAAAATAACGTGCTTCGCCTTTTCTTGACCGGTCCATCTAGGAGTCCGAGCAACGACCTGATAAGAATCCAATGCATTGTTAAAAGCATGCGGAACATCTTGAATGAGGAATTGAGCAGTACCTATAAGTAATTTAGCCGTCGAATACATAAGACTCGACATATTATTGTCCCAACAAATAGGATGATTTCATCAAGTATGAACAAAAAAGAAAAAAGAATAGTTAACGCTTAGGAAATAATTTTCCTTATTGACATTAGTGATTTATTAACTTTTTACCTAAAGAATTCACAAAATATATCTAATAAAATGATATTATATGATAAGTCGCCGAGTGAACTTCGCGACAAATCGACTAAATTTGGGGAGGAAAGAAGACATGCGATTATTATGTTTGTGCAGTGCAGTTCTAACGATCCTGCATTGCAGTAGTATATGTGGGGCGAGCTGTGATTGTCCGGGAGGAATACAATTTAGTTTTGAGCCAGCCACTGGAAAGGTGCTTGTGTGTAATGGCCATGCGGGTAATGGATGCTCCTGTGACCTAGGAAGGAGGTTGCAAGATCTATTGAGTGATTCCGACACAAGCATAGGGGTGTTTTTAAAAATAACTACGGAACAAATATGTTCTTGGATGACGCAGGTTCCCATTCAAGGTCAAGAACAGCTGAAGCAATCCTTAAAGGAGCTACTTGCCAGGAATTGCCACGGCATT
The DNA here is from genome assembly GCA_031281515.1 of Holosporales bacterium. Lineage (GTDB taxonomy): Bacteria > Pseudomonadota > Alphaproteobacteria > RUG11792 > RUG11792 > JAIRNI01. The sequence goes on from JAITFF010000059.1 coordinate 2,306, forward strand.
AACCTAATATTCCGGCCTTCGCCCATTCCTGACGGGCTGTGCGTAGCCGAAAGGTATAAATACCTGATGACTCACTTGCCGATTGGGAACTGGTTCCCGCACTATCTCTGCATTGTTAAAACACCCCTCAACGACTTGTTCGAAAGATTTTCTTACGTTCTGTCTGGCAGGCTCTATTACCTATCCCCAGATAAGACGGAAAACCCGGACAATCCTGACAATTTTATCAAGGAGCTAGGAGATGCAAAAGAGAGGGCACAAGCCTCGTTCGATGGTATCAAAGCTAAAATCCTGAAGAAATCCCCTAATCTTGAAGACGTATTTGAAAAATTGGAAGACTGTGAGGATATGACCCTCGAAAAGGTTATGAAACTGAGCCGTGCTCAAGGGCTGCAGGTCCATTCTGCGAAATGTTCAATGCAGCACCTGTATTCCCTGAACGCATTTGCTCAACAATTGAATGTGCATATCACTCTATTGGAAGAAGCAATTGAGAAACAGGACAGTATCTTCTGCGTTGTAAGGAAAGTTATCAGTAGATTCAACCCTAATCAGATACAAAAAGTCTCAGGAAGATACCTCAAATTACTGGAGGAAATTATCCAGATAAAACCCTTAATCGAGCCCGAAACCGCCGCATGGGCTATGCAGTATCCCGGTGGAATTAGATCCGTCATAAAGGTGTTTGATTAATCGGAACGGTCGTAGCGATATTTCTGCCAAATTGAAATACATGCTACGACCGTGCCAAAAATATTACTCAAAACAACGTATCTGTCTCCCCTCATATAGAACAATCCGTATACAGCCCAGGATACAGAGCATATGAGGCAATTCAACAGCATCGCCATAGAAATATCATTGGTCGATTTCGTCTTAAAGGATTTATAGACCTGAGGGACCATCCCGACAACCGTCGTAATCGAAGCGATTCCTCCTAAAAAATTTTCCCAGAAAACCATCTTCCTGAAATAAGTAAAAATCACTCTTTATTCTGAGAATCTCCTCTTTCCTTCATCGCGACCTCAAGAATATCACCGAGCCTCGCACCACTTTCTGGGGCTGAGCCAAATCGCTCGAGATCTTCCTTTTCCTGCTTGAGTTCAAGCCCCTTGATCGATAGGCTAACGACCCTGGCAACTTTATCTACTCCCAGGACCATGGCCTCAACCTTTTCACCAACAGAAAGGGCCTCCGATTTCTGATTCATCCTATCACTCGAAATATTTTCTTTCCTGATAAATCCTGGAAGTCCATTTTCCAGGACGACGGCGACCCCAGTAGCCTGGATCTCCTTAACCGTTGCCGAAACCGTTTCCCCTTTCTGGTCATTCATCCTTTCAATTCCAGCACAGGGATCGCTCTCGAGCTGCTTAATCCCTAGGCTAATCCTCTCCTTCTCAGGATTGACGTCCAGGACGATAACTTCGATACTCTGCCCTTTCTGCAATTCCTTGGACTTGTCATCTTTGGACCCAGAATTCCACGAGACATCGGAAATATGAACCATTCCGTCCAACAGATCAGTTACCCCAACAAAAATCCCGAATTCAGTAATGTTCTTGACGACGCCCTCCAATTTGGTGCCAACCGGATGTGTCTCAGCAAACTGTTTCCACGGATTTTCTTGGCACTGCTTAAGCCCGAGACTGATCTTCCTCTTCGCTGGGTTTACATCCAATACAACGACCTCAACCTCATCTCCGATTGAAACTAACTTACTGGGGTGAACATTCTTCCTGAGCCAACTGAGCTCAGTCATATAGATCATACCTTCTATGCATTCTTCCAGTATAACGAACGCACCATAATCCGTAACATTCGATATTACTCCTTTGTAGCGATTACCGATGATATACCTCTCTTCGACGCCTTCCCACGGTGTCTTCACAAGCTGTTTCATCCCGAGAGATATCCTACCGGTATCCTTGTTGAACTTCAGAACCTGGACCTGAACACTATCGCCAACCTTGACCATCTCAGATGGAGATGCAACCCTTTTCCATGACATGTCGGTGACGTGCAGCAGCCCGTCGATACCACCAATATCTACGAAAACGCCGTAATCCGTGGTATTTTTAACGGTACCCTGAATTATCATCCCTTCCTCAAGTTTCGAAATGATTTCTGATCTAACTTCGTTTCGTGCGGCCTCTAAGACCGCCCTTCTCGAGACGACTATGTTGTTACGCGTCTTATCCATCTTGAGGACTTTAAATGGCTGCGGGACGTTCAGAAGTGGCGTAATATCTTTCACAATTCTGAGGTCAACCTGACTGCCTGGTAGGAACGCCGTCGTCCCAGAAATGTCGACAGAAAACCCGCCGTTAGTCCTACCCATTATGAATCCCTCTACTACAGCCCCGCTTTCCATATGGGATTCGATCTTCTTCCAGACGGCCTCTCTCCTTGCCTTTTCTATGCTCAAGATAGGCTCCCCATTCCTATCCTCAAAGCGCTCTACAAAGACCTCGAGAGTATCCCCAACGGAAATGGTATCGACTCCCTTCAGAGCTTTGATATCGTTAATGCCTAGGAGTCCCTCCGCCTTAAGACCGACGTCTACAATGGCGTAATCATTCCTAATGGCAACGATCGTGCCGGTAACGACCTTACCCTCGATCGCATCATCTCCGAAACTAGACTCATCTAGGAGGTTAGCAAAACTCAATTTCTCACTGGATTGGTTAGAGCTCATATTCACCCGAATTGCTTGCAAAAAAACCGGCCCACCCGGGCAATGT
>JAITFF010000083.1 GCA_031281515.1 Holosporales bacterium
CTGGATTTTGTCGTGTTTTCAAAATTAATGGCAATCACTCCGTGATTTTGCTATTTTTTAGTCACGGACTGTAAAAAAATTGGCTTTCGTTTGAAAACTAGACCTTTTTCGAAACCTTCAAAATCAGAACGTCTGGAAGGAAACCCGGAGTATAGAAGCGCAGCGTACTCAAACGTACGTGAGCATTCGAGCACCGAACCGACGTACCAGAAGACTGATTATGGAGAGTTGCTGGAGAGGTCTACTGGAGATATATGACTCAGAAGGATTATTACTCTATATTAGGCGTTTCTAAAACGGCCTCTCAGGATGAACTGAAAAAGGCCTACCGGAAGCTCGCCGTAAAATATCATCCCGATAAAAATCAGGGAGACAAAGTATCCGAAGAAAAATTCAAAGAGATTAATGAGGCGTACGATGTGTTGAGGGACGACCAGAAACGGGCCGCATATGATCGATATGGCAACGATGCCTTTCAAGGAGGTGGAGGAGGTGGCGGATATACCGGCGGCTTTAATTTTACGGAAGGGTTTCCGAATTTCAGTGAGATTTTCGAGGAAATGTTCGGGGGAGCATTTGGATACGGAGCTCAAACCGGGCAGCAACATGCGGCACAACCAGGATCGGATCTCCGCTACGATCTGTCCATTTCTTTGGAGGAAGCCTACAGAGGCGGGACGACAAATCTCCGTTTTTCGACGTTGGTTCGATGTTCTGCCTGTGGTGGCTCCGGGAGCGAGGGCAGCAAGAAGCCTGCCCCGTGTCCGACCTGTGGTGGTCGAGGAAGTACCCGATATAATCAAGGATTCATTACTATCGAAAAAACTTGTCAGACGTGCGGAGGGAGCGGAAGCATCCTGGCTGACCCCTGTAAAAAATGCTCTGGCAGCGGCCGAATTAGAGGCGAAAAAAATCTAGAAATCACGATACCACCCGGAATAACATCCGGTGGTCAAATTCGCATTCTAGGCGAAGGAGAGGCCGGGTTTAAGGGGGCTCCAGCCGGAAATTTATTCGTCGTCGTAACGGTCCTACCGCATAAGGTACTGGTTAGGCGAGACAATGATCTGTATTGTTCGGTCCCCATTTCTTTTACGACGGCTGCATTGGGGGGAGAGATCAAGGTTCCCGATCTTGATGGCAACGATAATGTCGTCAAGATTCCGGTCGGAACCCAAACGGGAACGAAGTTCAAGATTAAGGGTAAGGGGATGCCAATCCTAAATTCTTCTAGGAGGGGTGATTTTTATGTCGAGGTTATCCTGGAAACTCCTGTCGCCCTTTCCAAACGGCAGCGAGACATCCTCGAAAATTTTGCCGGAGAAAAAGATGATCAAACGAATCATCCTCAATCATCTGAATTTTGGAAGAAGCTAAAGGAGTGGATAGGTTAGCTTGAGAATCGATCGTTTATTTTTGGAAAAATTTACGGAATCTTCGATTTATCTCAAATCGGAAGAGGATTTCGTCCGGTCAATCATTCATGAGATCGGGAATATATTATCGTGCCGTCTGGATTCTACGGTTCCTATTTCAGACTCCCCATTTTCGTATGGTACTCAAGATTTGGAATCGGTTAATACGTCGGCTAAGGAGCTGAGCTCCTTCGGGGCCCTATGCCGTAGTTCAATCTTACGTTTTGAGCCGAGGCTAGAAGACCTCGAGATTTCGGACATCAAAATCGACAGGGAAACTCAAACTTTATTCCTCGATATTGTTTGCTATCCAAAACTCAAGGAATTCCCAAAATTTTCAACACTTTTGACGAGGAGGACTTACTGAACACTATCTTAGCCTGAGTTTCGTATAAGGACCGAGAAAAACCCTAGAAAAACGGGAGCTTTCCTCAAGATTAAGCAGCAGGAACGCCAAAAGAGAAGTCTCCCCCTCAAATCAAACTTCGCACTTTTCTGGAGGGGTCTTCGTTCCTGTATGGTTATGGCTTTAATTCTTACAAGATCCTGACACTACCTTTCGGCATGTTTTGCAGGAATCTGGATGGTTTCACGTAGTTCCACCCGCTCTGGCCGTACGTGTTCCTGGTATTACACAGCGTTATATACGCCTCTTTTTTCGCCCTCGTAATCGCGACGTAACAGAGGCGCCTCTCTTCCTCCACACCGAGCTCCCCCTTTTCCATAACAGATCTCTGATGCGGAATAATATTCTCCTCGAAACCCGGAATGAAAACGGTCCTATACTCGAGGCCCTTTGCCGCATGTATCGTGCTAATAACAACGCGATCTTGAATCGCGGCACTCGTATGATCCAGGACTAAACCGACATAATCTAAAAATTCCGCTGGACTTGAAAAGTCATTCATGGAATTCAGTAACTCGTCGAGTGTTTCTAGCCTGGATTCATCCTCCAAATTTCTGGATTCCTTAAGCATCGCGATATACCCGGATTCTTTCAGGATTCGCTCCATCACATCTTTCACACTTTTTGAGGAGTCTATCATTTCACGCCATTCATCCAGTAACCTGAAAAAATCATCGAGCTTCCTGGAGAGCTGCCGCGCAGCCTGCGGGATTGATATGCCCTGTTCCCGGGCTATATCATAAAATTTTGCCATCGTCGTTGAGCCGATTCCTCTCCTCGGTAGATTGACGATCCTCTCGAATGCGATCCCGTCATTCGGGTTTATGGTCAGCCTTAGGTAGGCAACCGCATCCTTGACCTCTTTGCGTTCATAAAACCTGATCCCACCGATGACCGTATATGGCACCCCCATCGATAACAATCTCTCTTCGAACGCCCTCGTCTGAAATGTTGCCCTCACTAAAATCGCCATCTCACTCAAGGTCGTGCCATTTTTATGCTTATTTACTATCAGAGAGGCCACGAATTGCGCCTCCTCCACAGCATTACGAAGAGTCTTGATAATGACGGGTAAACCAGACTCTTCGTCGGTCCAGAAACTCTTCTGCATCCTCATCGAGTTATTGGATATTAATGTACTCGCCGTCTTCAGAATGTTCCCAGTCGATCTGTAGTTCTTTCCTAGGCGGATAACCTTTGCCCCATTAAAACTGCCCTCAAACTTCAAGATATTTCCGACGTCGGCACCACGCCAACTATAAATTGCCTGATCATCATCTCCGACACAACAAATATTGCCATGCCCTTGGGAGAGCATTTTGATCCAAAGATACTGCGATAGATTGGTATCCTGATATTCATCGATCATAATATATTTAAATTTATTTTGATATTCTTCCAGGATGTCGCCATTATATTTAAAGACATCAAGGCAATACATCAAAATATCACCGAAGTCGATTGCATCCAAAGAATGCAGTGTATCCTGATAATGAGCATATATTTTACTCGCCATTTCTTCACTCGAAAATTTTTGGACATTTTTTTTTGCGGACTCAACGGATTGATACTGATCTTTCCATCTATTAATATGAAAAGTCATCGATTTTGGGGGATATTTTTTATCATCACATCCGATGTCATGCATAATTTTTTTGATGATCATCAACTGATCGTTCGCATCAACTATCGAAAAATTTGCCGATCTGTGGAATTGCTCGTGCAGGGGCCTTATCATGCGAAGACACAGAGAATGGAATGTACCGATCCAAGGGCGATTCGCCGATTCCATATAAATCTCAGCTTCCCTCAGAAGGACGGTCGCCCTCTCTAGCATCTCCCTCGCTGCCTTGTTCGTAAAAGTGACGGCTAATATTTCGTCGAGTGAACACAGACCGGAAGAAACGATATGGGCTATCCTAGAGATAAGAACCTTGGTCTTCCCAGTCCCAGCCCCAGCCACGACCAAAACGGCTCCGTCAGTCGCCTGAACGGCCTCCCTTTGCTCATCATTCAGAGATGACATGTCGAATACCATTTTTTTTCTTCTCTGGGTAGGATAGGAGAGCATGATAACTTTCCACGAACGACTGAGCGTATATCAATCCAATGTATATGTAAATCCTATTTTTGTTAACTCTTGCAAAGTTTTCAGCATATATCTCCTTTCGACTGCATTGCATAGATATATCGATATATTTTATTTTTACTGATCCCACTAAATTCTGCTAAAATTCGACTCAATTCGTCATTTTGAATCCTGCCGGCTAATCTCCTGATCAATGGATTCAACGCCTCTAATTCATCGTCTATTGCGCGATTTCTCGGCGAAATTACCAAAACAAATTCACCGCGCGGGGAATTTTTTTCAAAATGATCGATCAGGAAGTCTAAACTTCCTCTCACCGTTTCTTCGAACACCTTGGTAATCTCTCTCGATATTGATACAACCCTGTCGCCAAAGTATTTTTTCATTTTCTGCAGGGTTGCCAGGAGGCGGTGCGGTGCTTCATACAGTATGATCGTAGTATTCATTTCAGCCAACTCATCAAATTTCTTTGAATCCGCAAAACCACAAAAAAGAAATTTATCACTCGGTAGTCCAGACAGGGTCAGGGCCGCGATGGCCGCACAAGCCCCAGGAATGACAGTATATTTTATATCTTTTTCGATACAGGCGTTGATGAGCCTATACCCAGGATCCGATATGGTCGGGGTACCAGCGTCCGTTACGAGCGCAAACGCCTTGTGATCCCTCTCAATGGATTCTACGATTTTAGGAATAACCGCGATGGCATTGTGATCGTTGTATATCGCCAGCCCGTTGACCTGGATCCCAAGACGATCAAACAGCTTTCGAGAAACTCTCGTATCTTCGCAGAGAATAACATCAACCATCCCCAAGATTTCGGCCCCTCGGGGCGAGAGATCCAGGACATTCCCGATTGGGGTGGACACGACATAGAGACTATGATCAAGTTGTCTCAATTATCCCGGATCTCCATTCCGCAACTTCATACAATCAGCCTTTCGGAAAGAGAGCCCGTTATCACTTTTCCCGAAAAATAATTCGCCCCTTCGTTAGGTCATACGGAGTCATCTCTATCGTGACCCTATCTCCAGCCAAGATTCTAATCCTATTTTTCCTCATTCGACCAGACGTATGAGCAAGTATTTTATGACCACTCTCCAGTTCAACACGAAACATGGCATTGGGTAATACCTCAGTTACTGCCCCATTAAACTCAACTAAATCTTCTTTAGACATATGAAATACATCGACAACTTTAATTTCCGACGACACGATTAAAGTCTATACTATATACGAACGGAGACTCAGAGGAAAAACACGCATCAGATTCAACGAGCAAAATATTATGCTGCCTATTTGCAACAGGCTAACCGTTCATCTGCGGCGCTTCTGACCTTGCCTTCTGCTTTTCCATGTAAATCGACGCGAAATCGATAGGCTCCAGCATGAGCGGCGGATAACCTCCGGACTGCGTCAACCGAGAGACAATCTCCCGAACGAACGGGAACATCAGGAATGGGCAATGAACCATCAACACCGGCTCGAGGACCTCCTGGTTAACCCCTTTCCCAACGGACACCAAGGCCGCATACAATAGCTCGATGACGAAGAGCGTTCCCTCGCCGGCCCTAGCACTAATCGAAACCTTCAAGGCTACCTCATAATTCTCCTCTCCGAGTTTGCCGACCGTCGACTCGACGTTAACCGAGACCTCAGGCTCCTTGGGTGGCGAGGAATATTTCATCAAGAAATTCGGATTCTCGAAAGTAAGGTCTTTTATATACTGATCCTGAATATAGTACGGATACTGCAGACCACCGTTATTCCCACCATTATTATTTTCTTCTGCCACGATCTCACCTCTCCCCTATTTTTGTGCCCTTATTCCGTAGAGCCTTTTTGACAGCTAATGCACGCTTGCTTAAAGTCTCATCGCAGGTGCTGAGAAGATATTGGTCCAGACCGCCCCCTGCCTCAACGCTCCTGATGGCGCTGGTACTCACCCTAAACCTAACAGACCGCTCCAAAATATCGCTCAAAAATGAGACATTCTGCAGATTCGGCAAAAATCTCCTCGAAGTCTTATTGTTGGCATGACTCACGTTATTTCCATACAAAACCGACTTCCCGGTCAATTCGCATCTCCTAGACATCGATCACCGCAAAAAAAAACAGCAGGCCAACCAAACACGCTGCACAACGCACCGCGCATAACAATGATGACTGTAGCATTAGAGTCACGACTGAGTCAATCAGAATTTCCCCTAAGATCAAGCGCAAGTCACCGGTTTTGCAATTAGATTGCTAGATATTCGTCGAAAGATAAAAAATTCAAGCGCGAATCACTGAGTTTCAACCTTGTGTCGATCCAGTAGCTGCGACTTCAAATCTGTGAAAAGGAGTTCCCCATGTGATTACTTCAGCATTGGGAATCCCCCAATCTGGACTGTTCTTTTTAATCTTGGTGAAATACTCCGAAGATGGCGTCGAGTCGGCGGTAGCCCCGAGAGGCCCGGCAGTCGTTCGCTTCCATCTTGTCCTCGAATCAAACTTGATTTTTGGGTGGCAGGTAAATCCAGGCACAACCAATCCATGCATCGGATCCGGAGATTTTTGCAATTTTGCTGCCCATTGCTCAATGTATCCAGCATCATTGCTCTTGAGGGCATCGAAATCTACCTCACTCATAGGACTGATTAGTGTACCTGCCAGGAAATCGAAACCAGCTGGCCTAAACACTCCGCATCCCCAAGCTGGAAGAGTTGTCAATTCGCCGACCTTAACGACAAGCTGTCCTGCTGAATCCCTAGTGAGGTATAGATCTATACGAATGAAAGGAAAACGAGTAGACAATTTTTGCGCAACTTCCGTCATTTCAGCTAGTTTGGCAGGCTTGGGCATTGGAGTCTGAGTTCGACCACAGTAAGTGACATTTAAAAGTTGCCAACCAGGAACTGTGAAGAGGGATTTACGTTTTTCTTCTACACTAATTTGGCCTGGATTATCCGGTCCGTCCCCCACAGCAACAAACAAAACCTTTCCAAATGTACAGAAAAATTTGTAGTCAGTGATTGTTCGGCCTTCTACCAGAGATGGAAGAAATTCTTCTACAATATATCGTTCCTCGGTAACTCGCGAGTATTTTGCATTTTCTAAACCATGAAGAGTTTCTATAGTTTTAGGGTTGTTTTTATCAATGACTCGAACAAATCTTCCATATGACCCAAGGACTCCTTTAACAACAAACTTTTGAGGTAACGGATTCCAGAATTTGGGATTATGTATTTCATCTAAATTTTCAACCGCTCCATAAACGCGGACAACGTACTTTTCTCCTATTATGTCCCTAGTAATTAGTTTTGCTGTAAGCTTATTGCAAATCCAAGATGTTATTTCTCCAGGAGTGTAGTACTCCTTAACTACCTTCAAAATTTTTTCATTAAGTGTTTCTGGCTCTGGCAAGAAATTAAGAACATATTGTCCTCCTTTCTCAAGAAAACGATTCTGTTTTCGAGTTAATACGCCGTGTTTCTCGGTTTCCTGTTTTCTGAATTTCATAATTGCATCAGCTAATGCCGCCGCGACAGGATCTAGGAATACAGCTTCTGTCCCACCAAGCTCAGCAATCCTATAGTACAATTTCATTTGCAGAAACCCACGTGCAATCCGAGAAGATTTAAGATTAACGCCGAATGAAGTTTCAGTACCGAGCCCTTGTGATGGGATAACCACACAAAATGCAAACAGATAAAGAAATGCTCGTAGGATTCTAAACACGATCACACGATGAACTTAAGCCTTGCATCCAAACAAAATTGTTGACTATTTTCATTGTTTTTTCGTCAAAAACTGTCGAAAAACCCGAAACTCAATTGAAACCAATTGGACAACCCATCCAAGTAGCTGAACACGTCAGAAGGTTTCCTGGGAAACGTCGACCACCTATCGTGGCCAAGGACGGCACTTCCCCTTTTTCCCGACCATCTGCTAACGAAAGCAATTCTCTGGTTCCGCTACTCGCTTGACAACGAAAATCTCACATTGCTAGTCTATCCCTTTGTTGATTTTCTCTCAATAAATTTGTTGCCAGTGATTAGCAAAAAAAACAGCCATGTATTTTTTAGGCCTGAGGCAACGCGCTGTTGATCAGTGGCAGCTCTGCAGTCAGTTTACGGACAGGCAAGACAAAGAGGAAACTTTCACAGCCTCCCCATTGCTATCCTGACGTCTATTTTCCCTGCAATTGCTGTATTATTCATCAATTAGGTTGAGGAAGGTCCCGAAAAGTGCTTGAAAGGAATTCCTTGAGCCCTTACCACTTCGTACAGGTGCATGAAAGGCGCTATTTGGGTACCCGGTAATTGGGCGACGGCTGGTATATCTGGGCTAAACTCTTTCAGATGTTGTGCAAAAAGTGTCAAAAATGTCACTCCATTTGCAAACAAGTGCAATGCACCTTTATCTTCCAGTTCTCTGAGGTAGGCGGCTCCAAAATCTACTTCTTTTTCAAGTGAGGATTTATTTACAAAGTCTTGGTTTTTACTCTCTTGAACTAAGAACCGTGCCCGCTTTTCATGAAAATCCTTAAATTCCTCGAGTGTGCATGTCCATCTGTGAGTTTCTCCGGTGTCTCCGAAATAGAACGTGTAACTTGGATTTTTGTCATCGTCTTCCATCGCAGTTACCACACCAGATGAAAAAAATACTACCGCCGCCCCCATGAGGATTGCACCTAAAAACTTGTTCATTAATTTCTTCCTTTAAAAAAACAACTTCTGGGTCATAAAGATAATGTATTCGAAAGAATAAGTCAATCGTTTTTTTCTCAATTCAAGTCAAGTATCTTTAAATCATCGAATTATATTCATGTATCTACTCTAAATTTTGTAAATTTCGCAAAAAAAATCCTGGAGTGAATCGCAGCATATTCGCAAATTCATGAGTTCGTATTGATTTCCCATCAATCTATCCCAACGTAGACCTTATAGAGGGATTAGGCATTGGCTGTAACAACTCCAACTATCATTGGTAAGAGTTGGTACAATTTACCTAATTTTTACTTTTAACAGATATTTACCGTCCGGTTTCAATTCCGATGGAGTAATTTCTATATCGTCAGGAAGGCTACCGGTAAGATCGCTGATCTTAGCCCTTAGAGCGACAACCTGCTTATAGGAGAGAAATTCTTTTCCATCATCTGATAACCTTACCTTAGCGACTCCATTTTCGGCTATAACATCGTACGTACCGCCTATCTTCGGCAGTTTGAAATTTTCGGAATTTATTAGGCCAGCGGCATGCAAATGCTTCATAACTTCCTTTGCTTCTTCGGAGGTTAGCGCCCCGCTGCCAGAACCATTTTTGACGCCACCTCCAAATCTGGCGATGGCAGCTCCGTCATTTCCTGGAATACTCCCGTACGAGCTAACATAACTTGCATACGATATCTGTAGATCGTGTATATCGCTGGCGACGGATTGTAACTGAGCAGACTCTATTAAATCCTTTCCCTTCATTACCGCTCCAGCCAAAATACCGATAATTAATAAAACAATCGATATTTCAACTAGCGAAAACCCCGGCAACTCCTTCTGGGAAAGGTATCGTGTCCCAGCTAAACGCCTTACGTCACGTTCGCACATTTTTTATTCATCCACTATTTTTTTTAATCGCTTTCTGTCTTCTTATTGTTCATTAATTCTGTGAATTTTTCCGCAAGCTCGTCCACTTTTTTATTCAATCCCGCTATTTCCTTTTCAACTTTCGTTTCTCGAACCTTATCATCGTCATCTTTCTGGTCATTTCCGTCGTTGCTAGGCTTACTTCCTTCAGTTTTATCGTCCTTCTCTTCTGTTTTTTCTGACTCTTCCTCTTCAGCTTTAACTTTCTCGTCCTTTCCTTTTTTACCCTCTACCTCATCAGACTCCACTTTTTTTGTACCGGATTCAGGATCTCTATTTGCCTTCGATTTTTTCTCGCTATCTTCATCGTTCTTCTGAGTTTTACCATCATCACTGTCGCTATCGTTGCGTTTGGACTTCAATTTTTCATTGCTGTCTTCATCGTTTGTTTGGACTTTATCGTCGACATCGTCATCGGCGGCGTCATCTCGATCTTTACCAGTCTTTTTTGGCTCTTTTTTATCATCAGTTTCTTTTTTTTGCTTTTGAACCTCATTCAACTGCTTCTTAAGCTTGTCCAACTTTTCTTCCAATTGATGAATTTCTTCCGTCAACTCCTTTATTTTCCTTTCAATTTCACTCGAAGAACCCGTCAAATTCAGCGGATCAGCAATGATTTCTTCTCTAAGCTGTTCAATCCTGGCAACAATTTTCCTGCACCGGAATTCGACCTTGCCAGCCCTTGCCCTGAGCTCGTCAAGCCTGGATAACTGATCCTCCTGAGAATCAGCAAAACTTAATGAAATACAAAAAACTAAAGCTGCAAAGATTCTATATACAAAACGAAGCATGACAACTTCCTCCCCGACATTATACTTATATTATAACATATATTGCGATATACGGTCAATACAGTCTTGCTATCCGTCATCATCTTGTTTGAGAATGCGGTCCATATCCATCCGTAATCTCCTAGTCGAAGGCCTGGATCGCCCATTTGTTTCTGATTGATTCCCTTCGTCAATGTTCTTCTTGGGCTTCAAAGTTGCAAGGCTCTTCGCCGACTGCGGCTCAGTTTTTACATTGTCTTCATCCGCCGTCGTATCTGGAATATCTAAATTTACTTCTTCTTCAATTTTTTGTTCATTCTCGGCCACTATTTTCTCTTCTTCAATGTCCTGTAATAAATTCTCTTTCGCAGCGTTATCTAGGTTGCTGATGACACTATCCGTCACGAAATTCATCAGGCTTTCCCTTTTCAGAATTGATAAATGAGATACAATCTTGTCCTGCAATTTATCAGGCAAGATCAGGATTACGAAATTCGATACAATCGAAATAATCGGGTGAGAATGCGAGCGTTTAATCCAATCTGGAGTTTCCGTCCAGACGTACTGAAATAACACGATATCCAATACGGCCAGGAGTATAGCAGCCCGAGCGATACCAAATATTCCACCGAGGGCCTTATCAGTAGTGCTAAGGGCACTCTTCCTGATACAATTCGAGAAGAAGTAATTCAATAAGCTTAACAAAGTTAAAAACACTATAAACAAAATACAGGAAGTTACGAAATCGGCGATTAGGCCGTGGGTAATGTGCGCTCTTGCTATTCCCTTCGCATGCGGGAAAACCAAGATAGTCAAATAGACTCCGCCGATCCACGAGATTACAGAGAAAATCTCACGGGTCGCTCCCCTGATCCAGCCGATGACGAACGAGACAAAGACCCCAAAACCTACGATGGCATCAACCGTTACGTGACTAAACTGTTCCATATGGCCGGACCATCACATTTTCACATATTTCACCCGGCCGCCCCCTTTTTCAGCGATGGCGCCCTAATTCTTTTCTTTTTTTTGCCAGCCTTGGATCCAGACATATAAACATATACCACAGGCACTATAAAAACCGTGAATAACGTCCCGATGGTCATACCGCCGGCGATGACAGCCCCCAGCGGTATTCGAATCTCACAGCCAGCTCCACGGGCAAAGGCCAGAGGAACCGCTCCCAAAACCATGGCAAAAGTCGTCATTAATATTGGCCGCAAACGCATCAGACCGGCCTTTTTGACGGCCTCAATTGGGGTCAATCCTTGTTCAACCAATTTGTTTGCGAAGTCTACGATCAGTATTCCATGTTTAGTGATAAGACCAATCAGGGTCAAGAACCCTATATTGGAGAACATATTAATCGTTCCGTTTTTAATGCAGGCCAACGTTATGATACCGCCGACTAGAGTTAGTGGGACCGTCAGCATTATTATAAACGGGTCCTTCCAACTTTCAAACTGGGCGGCCATCACTAGATAAATAAAGCTCAGAGCAAGCATGAAAATCAAAAACATGGTATTGGATTCTGTCAGATACCGCTTCGTCTCACCGATGAATTCGATGAAAACATCATCCGGAAGGACTCTACGAGCAATCTCTCGGATGATATCTATCGCCTCTCCAAGGGATGTATTATCGTTCAAAATCGGGATCACAGTATTGGCT
>JAITFF010000006.1 GCA_031281515.1 Holosporales bacterium
GCTCCGAATCCTTATCCCCCTTGACGAAGAGTCCGGAATCATTTCCGAGCGAACTATCTCCCGTTCCCTTATTTTTTGCTTCGTGTCCTACGTGCTTCGTATCGGGGGTCACCGAGAATCCAGCCTGGAATCCGCTAATTGTCGGAGTATAATAAACCATCTTGGTCGCTTTATTGGAAAAGCCCAAGATATATACCGGATTGATTACTCCGGTCGCATAGTCGAGATCGAATGGGTAAGCCCCATCGGCCCCATATATGCCGCCTATAAGCTGTTGCCCACCGCACATGAAATTCGATTCCGGTCCCCTGACGTTTCCGGCGTGAATTGTTCCAAAGTTATCTCTTTCGAACGAAATATAAGCCTTATCGATACCGGTGTCTCCCTTCATGGCGTCCATGGAAAGGAATGCCCCGTAAAACCACCCGTTGGTGAGAGACCCTTTTGCCGAGAAATTAACTTCAGCTTCACCGGCACACATTCTTGCACACGATGTATCTTTGCTGGTTTCTTCGCTAGACTTCTGATTAGTTTTGATTTGCCCAGGGGCATTATTACCATCGTAGTACGTTATGTTCGGCGACGCCATTCCAAAATGAAAAGCCGCCGATCCGGAAATATCAAACTCCGGATTGCCATCCTCTGCCGGCTTCAACACCGTGCGTCCTTTTTCTTTTTCCTTCTTTTCCACTACCGGCACCGGATCATTAAGGTCTTGATTGCCGGCGGAATTACTAGCGAAACACTTTACCGACGTCAACAGGACACCCAACAACGCGTAGACAACCATCCTCATCATACCGCTTTATTCCCACGCGAACCCCACGTGCTAATTCTAAATGTTTTGAGCAGTTTAATGCAAGCATTAATAGGAATTGAATGATAACATCGATGAAAATCATGTGTTAAAAATGAATCAGATTCTCTTGAAATGTTGAACATAATAAGTTTTATTTTTTTGAAGAAATTAGTGATACGTTTTTTAACCACCAACTTCTTGGTCAAGACTATTATCCAACAACAGTTTTTTGCTAGAAATTCTATTAATATTTAGTTTTGCAAATTCAGCATCTGATTCAGCGTCTGGTTATGTAACGAGATCTTGGGAGAAATCCAATCCCGCGATTACACCTAACCGAAGTTCGAGATTGACATGATCCTGTAGCGTGTGTTCTAATTGCCAGTGTCTCTATGCTTTTGGTTCGTTATTTCTGAGAGGTTGGATTTTCTCTAATGTCGAAAAGAGTTAGTTCTAAATATAAGATCGATAGGAGATTGGGGATCAATCTTTGGGGGAGGCCGAAGAGCCCGTTCGGTGTCAGGAACTATGCTCCTGGAGAACATGGAAAAAATAGGTCGAAGCCGTCCGATTATTGTATACAGCTGCACGCTAAACAGAAATTGAAGGGGTACTACGGGAATATCGGAGAAAAGCAGTTCCGGAAAATATATCAGGAAGCCGTCCGGAGGAAGGGGGATACCTCTGAGAATCTGATCGAGCTCCTCGAGCGGCGGTTGGATACCGTCGTGTATCGAATGAAGCTGGCCATCACCGTCTTTGCAGCGAGGCAACTCATTAATCATGGGCATATCGCCGTCAATGGGAAGAGAATTGATATTCCATCCTTTAGGCTTAAGGATGGGGACGAGGTTTCCGTTATCGGTAAAATGAAAGATAATGCCAATACTCTTTTCGCTATTGCAACGAATGAGCGGAACGTTCCTGATTATTATGAAGTCGGTGGGAATGGCCTTAAAGGGAAGTTCGTGAGAGCCCCGAAATTGGCTGATGTCCCATATCCGGTTTCGATGGAACCGAATCTGGTGATAGAATTTTATTCGAGGTAAAGCGTATATCGTGTCTTTTTTCTGCCGGCTGTGTGTCGTGCTGTTGGTCACGATTCCTCCAGTTTGCTCCAGATCCGCAGTAGCTAGCCGTATCCAAACTTTTTTGAATGGAATTAAGTCCATGGAGGCGTCATTTGACCAGGTCGATGGTCCAGTCGCCAAGACTGCGAAATTTTATCTGCGAAGGAGTGATGGGAATTTGTGGGTGAGTGTGGTCTACACTTCAGGTCCTCGTCAGACCGTACTCGTCCGCAACGATGATGTCAGCGTCTTCGATAAAGAAACGGAGAAAAAGTACAGTTTTCGTATTTCTCAGACTCCAATCTTTGCGGTATTAAGTGGTAAGTTAGATCTTTCGAAAGAAAAGTATGAAGTTCTGGAAGATTCTAGCGAATTGCTCAGATTAAAAGTAATTGGATCGTCCGTGTTTGGAGGAGTCGATGTTACACTCATTTTCTCGAAATACCCGGAAACCGGCAACATTCAGAAGTTGATAGCTTGGATTATCGACAACGGAACATCCGAGATATTGGTCAGTTTCGACCCAGATTCTATACGTATCAACGATGAGATTCCAGAGGCCGTTTTTACTCCTCCATTTTGATTGCCTCTGCCGCACACTTTTTCCTTCTCGAGTATAAAACTGGAATCCCAGCGGCAATGAAGACTCCGAGGACTATGATTGATGAAATCATATCGTGAGATAACACAAAAATGCAGAATATTGCCGCTATTTGGGCTAAGACTTGCGCCTTGATTTTTTCAGATCGTTTTTGTTTCCATCGACTTATGAGTTTCATATATGAAATGCAGCAGATTAGATATACATAAATAAAGATACTAACTAGCAAGTCTATCAATTTCTCCAGGCCATTTTTCCAGCATTCCATCTGCTCTATGCAAAGAAATGGGATCATCCCAAAGGCCGAAATGAGGAGGGCCATCGTCGGAGCTCCAGATCTATTCGTCTTGCCGAAAATTTTTGGGAACAGTCCATCACTATAGGCTCCGCTAGCTATTTGCCCACTCGTCAATGTCCATGCGTTCAGTGTTCCGATGCATACGATGATGGCCATTATCGATATCGCTATATCGCTGCTGTGGGCAAATATCCTGTTCATCACGACCGCATACGGTGCTTTCGAGGCGGCCAAAACATCAAATCCGACGACCCCAACCACAGAAACCGTGTTTACTATGTAAATTATGGCGACACAGGATGTCCCGATAATGATGGCCCTCGGTATCGTTTTTTTTGGATTACATACACTTTCCGCGGGCGTAGTTGCACACTCAACCCCAATAAATCCCCAGAACGTTAGAAGCGCTGTCTTCGTTATAATCGACAGAATATCCGTATCGTCGACGGCTTCTTTTAGCGGTATCTTAAAATAATCTAGATCGAAAAACATAAAAAATATGAATGGCAGTACGATGAGTGGCGCCAACTTACAGCCAGTCAAAATTGTTTCGATTATCCCAGAAAATTTCATGCCAATAATATTTACGTAAGTTATGAGAAGCAGAATAGATGTCTCAAGTAGTAAAATTGTAATCGTAGACAGTGGCCCGGTAATTGTCGTCAAATATCCGATTGCTGTAATCAATAAAATCGAACTACTTGACCATGAGATGATCCAGTACACCCACGCCGTGAAGAATGAAGCTCCTTTCCCGAAGGCTTCGGCGACATATACGTGTGGCCCACCATTTTTGGGGAGATGCGAAGCAAGATCAGAAAAAACTAGCGCCAAAGCGATGGCCCCAGAAACGGAAACGAGCCAGCCAAGTAGGCCGATCGTTTTCGTTGGGGCCAAAAGAGTTGGTAGAGTAAAGGCACCGGATCCAATTTGACTACCTATCACGATCGCAATTAAAGCGATGAAATTCAGGTCCTTTTTGCAAGAAATACTCATGTAAGATCGGGCGTTAATTGGCCAATGCAGCGAGAAGTAGGAGGGCTACGATATTTATTATCTTAATCATGGGATTAATCGCAGGACCAGCCGTGTCCTTGTAAGGATCTCCGACTGTATCTCCCGTCACGGCCGCCTTATGAGCTTCAGACCCCTTTCCTCCGCAATTTCCATCTTCGATGAATTTCTTGGCGTTGTCCCACGCCCCACCACCAGACGTCATGGAAATCGCGACAAATAGCCCAGAAACGATCGTTCCAATTAGAGTTGCCCCCAGCGCCGCGAAGGCAGAACTTTGATCTGAAATACTAAGGACTAGACCAAAAACGGCGATCGGAGCAATAATCGGCAACAAAGAGGGTACCATCATTTCCTTGATGGCAGCCTTCGTTAACATATCCACTGCCGTGGCATAATCGGGTTTTGCTTTACCAGACATAATGCCCTTAATTTCTCGGAATTGCCTCCTTACCTCAAGGACGACGGCGCTTCCGGCCCGTCCTACTGCCTTCATTCCACATGCTCCGAATAGGTATGGGAGCATGGCTCCAATAAGCAATCCAACGAGAACGTACGGGCTTTGCAGGCTAAATTCAACCGTCAGATCTGGAAAATAGTGTTCTAAATCCTCGACGTAAGTGGCGAATAGGACGAGGGCAGCGAGACCAGCCGAGCCGATGGCATACCCCTTCGTTACGGCCTTCGTCGTATTGCCGACAGCATCCAAAGCATCCGTTATATTTCTGATTTCCTTTGGAAGGTCGGCCATCTCGGCGATGCCACCGGCATTATCGGTTACTGGGCCATAAGCATCGAGGGCAACGATGATACCGGCGAAGGCGAGCATCGTCGTGGCAGCAATTGCGATTCCGAAGAGCCCTGCACAGGAATAGGCCGTAATAATCCCGATACATATGACGATGACAGGGAGGGCCGTCGATTCCATAGACACGGCTAACCCCTGAATAATATTGGTCGCATGTCCAGTTTCAGAGGCCTTGGCGACGCTCTTGACCGGGCGATACGACACTGAAGTATAAAACTCGGTTATCCAGACCAGGAGTCCGGTAACGGCGACTCCTACTAGACAGCACTGTAGAAGGTTCATCGGGGTAAAATTATCGCTGAGCGCCAAGGAGACAATCTGATTAAGATCATCGAACATTATGTTG
>JAITFF010000048.1 GCA_031281515.1 Holosporales bacterium
ATAGCCCATGCACGAACACATAAAGCCTCTGTAAATACGCCAGAATCTGGAGGACATTATACTCAGATGATGTGCTAGGTGTGAAAAGAAAATTAATTCGAGGAGTGGTGCCGTAGGAGGGAATCGGACCCTCGACCTCTCCCTTACCAAGGGAGTGCTCTACCACTAAGCCACTACGGCTAGGGACCTGGTAATGCCTGAGGATACGATAACCACGAGTAAACAAGCAACTCAAAAACCTGGTTTAGTCCAGTAGGAGGCATTCTGACTCGAGAAATCGGAAAGGATGTCAACAATAAGAGGGATTGTTCCCTCTTTACCCATCCACACAAATGTTCCATTTCAGCCGTAATTCTATATCATGAGATTATGTCAATTATCAAATTGATTAACAGGCAGGAGAAAGTCAGAAAAGTCCGGAGTCTTGGCTGTTTAAGCTCAGAAAAATCGTTTTAACTCGCTGGCGGATGGGGTGGGATTTGAACCCACGAAGAGGTCTCCCCCTTGCCGGTTTTCAAGACCGGTGCCTTCAACCGCTCGGCCACCCATCCACGATTTTAATATTCTCAGTGCTGCCATCGAGATTGTATCTCAATTTTGGCCTTGATGTCACTGAGTTTAGGCCAAACGTTCGATAATTTGGGTCGGCATCTGGGAACAATTTCTCATTTGCTTGTGAGTCATCAGTGGGGAGATGTCCATAATCAACCTTTGAACCTTGTCCATTGTACTCAATTCTTCTTGATGCATCTTACTCATAAATTTCTCAGAAATGCCGGTAAGTGTTAATATCGTTGAGTACCCAGCGTTATTACCTCCCAAGATATCGGTCCACGGAGTATCACCTATCATTGCCGGCCTGTCACAGCCCTCCAGGAACCTGGCAACATATTCGTAAATCGGAAGATACGGCTTACCGAAATATAATACTTCTCCCCCCATATGCTCGTAAAACTCACCGATTCCTCCCTGGCACAAGACTGGTCTTGTTTGCCCATCGACAGCCTCTATCGCCAGGATGTCCGGATTGGTAATGACTAGTTGTTTCCCATAATTTAAACACCTGGCGAGGGTATCAGCTATGTTATCGAATCCTTCGATGTCGGCAACATTCGTCCGTACGACTTCTTCCAACATTATTTTCGCTCCGGATTTGGTCCTCAATTCATCGATCGGATACCTTCGATACTGCAAATTTCCTGGGCCAGTGATTTCTAGTATACCTCCAACGTACACAAAATCTGCTTCAGATATTCTATTAACATCAACCTCTATCAGGTCGCTACCCTCAAAAATCTCTGAATTTTTATAAAAAATTTGACAATACTTCGCCGTCGGCTTGAATATTTCCGGAATCTTTCTTCTAAAAACTTCTCCGGAACTCATGAATTGATCATAATGAACACCATCGGTTAATCCAAACTGCGCGTACCTATCCTTACAAATTTCGGATACGAGCGTTGTGTTGGATAATATAATTATTCTTCGTCCGGAGTCTTTTATCTTTTTTAGAATATTTAGAACGCCATCGTACAATTTTTTTCCGTCATATAAAACTCCATAGACGTCTATTAAAAAGGAATCATAGGTCTCGTATACTGCTTCCAAATTTTTGTAAATCATCTAAACAAAACATCAAAAATTTTTAAGATTTGGTAATTGTACACCTTTCCGACAGAACGATAAATCGTGTTTTCTCTTCTTTAGTGTTAATTCGCATATAATTCGCCTTCTAAGTCTAGATTGTTATATCGTATCGTGCCGGGGTCGGTAAATGTATTTTTTGCGATCCAGACTATGATAAAATTTGACGATATCGATATCTCGATTCTGACAGATTTGCAGGAAGATGGCAGGATGACGAATGTCCAGCTCGCCAAGAATGCCGGAATTTCTGCTCCACCGTGTCTGAGACGCCTGAAGGCGATGGAGCGTAACGGAATCATTACTGGGTATCACGCCGAAATCAATGCTTCTGCTTTTGGATATGGGTTCCGGGCTATTTGCATCATTAATTTGGATTCCCAAAATTCGGTGGACGTCTTAGAGTTTGTGGACAATATCGTTAAATTAAAAAATGTGAGGTATTGCTTCGCGACTCCAGGGAATAGTGATTTTATTTTGGATATTGTCGCGAGAAGCCTCGAGGACTATGAAGATATTATTCAAAAAAAGATTCAGAAAGACAGGAATATCAAATGTGTCAGGACGTTTATCCTGATGAAAAAGTACAAGGGAGAGTATGGAATCCCGATTGAGCAAATCCCCAGCTAGCTTTCAATGTGCTTCACGATCCACCTTTTGTCCTCCTGATCAAACGTATAGAGGGCGGCCGTGGCAAAATCCGGGGTATGCTTCGTTATGATGCTCATCTCCTGGGAATCCAGGCCTAGTCTTATGAAGCGGATAGTGATCACCTTTTTCTTAAGGATTTCGGGGATGATTGCCCACAGATCGTCGAGAGATGAGATCTTATACCCGTCGATACCGACCAGTTGAAAAACACCATTAGAATATTTTCCACTACTCGGTGAAGTGACCTCGGCGAACGGAGATCCCATTTCACTGTCGACGAAATAAACTCCACCGCCACTTTTCCCGAGGTTAATTTTCAACTCGTTCGTTGTCTCGAAGAAAGTAACCCCAGCGAATGATAGCAATCTCATTTTGGCGTCGATTTTTAATTCGTAAACTGGCAGTTCATATTCCTTTTTCACGCCATCCCGATACACCGTGAATGCTAGGTTTTTCCCGGGATTTTTGGTCATTATCTCATCGATTTTCTTGAGATCAGCTCCAGTGATAACACCATTCACCATCCAAATTACATCTCCAGCCATAGCTTCATTTTCATTAGCTCCAAAGGCCGATAATTTTTTGCTGATACATATAACCTTATTGTTACTATTTGGAAATTTTTCCGCTAATTCCTTGGCGATTTCTTCAGGGATTGATCCGGAACTAACAGAATCTTGAATGGACGCATAATCCAGAATGCAACCACAAAAGTATCTAGTGAATTTTCGACCATTTTTTATGGCATCAAACACTGGAGTAACGTAGGATATCGGAAGAGCTGCTCCAGAAACGAGCTTGCCTCCATACAACACCCCGACTACTTCTCCATCGCTATTGAAGACCGGAGATCCGCTGGCCCCACCTACAGTCAGGCCCGAAAATTGAAATGATTGCTCTGGCAAAGACTTTAACCACAGGATACTTTCAGTATCAAAAACGCATCCAGGATACGTCGAAAATTCGTTGCGACTGGAATTCCCCATGGAGTAAACCGGCGAATTGACACTAACCGGGGTTTCTGAGCACTTCAAAGCGATACAGTATTGCGGTATCTCGCTCGGTTTGACAGACAGTATCGCGAAATCATAGCTCGGGTCTATGTATTCGCATTTCGCTTCGGCCATTTGACCATTACCGAATTTAACTCTGTAGGTACAGACCGATATTTCTCCGGCAATGTGAGCATTCGTCACAATTAGGCCATGTCCGAGGTCAACGATGAATCCAGTACCATGCCACATTTTCTCGTTGACAAGCTTGTTAACGATAACGTGGGCAATAACATCGATAGCAACAACTCCCCTACGAATCATGTTGAATAATTTTCTTTGATCGAGTTCCTCAGATTTCTTACTGCCAGACTTACAATCAATATCACAGACATCTGTTGCCGAATCGGAGGAAGTGGTCGTCTTGAAGGAAGTGACCGGGGTAAAGCCAATGGCAGCCGTCGATAACAAGGAACATAGTAATAGCCAAAATTTCATATTATCAATTTCACGTCAGGCTGAAAGAAAAAGATCCGCCATTCTATCACATCTCGTTTATTTCTAAGCAGACGATTTTGAAGCCATCATTAAATGAAAATTATCAGGATCAATCGCCTTCTTTAAGTGTCATCCTAGGCCCGAATATCAAATATAGTATAGAATCGAACAAAACTCGGATTCTATTGGCTTTTTCGACCGTGGTGTCTGCCTTTATTTCTTGAGTGAGTGTATTCTGAAACGTACTAGTCCCATAAAAAACTGTTCCAACACTGTCTCCGCCTTGAATCGGGGCAGCCAAGATCGTCCTGTACTGAAGAATTTTTTTCACGTTATTGTCACAATTTTTGGATAATATTACCGACTGATGTTCAGTCAAAACGCCAGAAATAGATTTGGACTTTCCATACAATACTGGAATCTTTGCGACAGATTCACCACGCCGTGATACCTCATACAAATAAAATTGATTGAGCCAATTCTGCGTAAGTTTAATATCTCGAACAACGTCCTGTCTCGATGCTGCCTTACCGAAGACACACAAGAAAGTGCAAGAATCTGAGTTTGTATAGCAAAAGATACATCCATATCCAGAACGATCTTGAAAAATTATTGTCCGTTGACCGTCAGGTTTAGATATTAAATCATGTTCAACGTTAACGCAGATATCATACAAGCTTTCTTCACCCTGATTTTTTTTATCGAAATCTTTGCCGTACAAAACGACTCTGGATTCTATGTTAATAATTATGAAAACCTGAGAATTTATTGCAGGAAAAGTTTTTTGTAATTGTGCAGACAGTGGTAATTGGCTGACCGAGAACTCGCTGGATAAACATATCCCAATACTGAGAATGATTTGAAAATAAATTACTGGAGATGACTTATTCATCTTCTAGATTAATCGTTTCTTTCACAAAAAATGAGATATAGTACGCTACTAGCAGAGATATCGGGATTGTCAGAATCGCGAATTGGTGGCACGAAATGTTATATATCCTCATTCCATTTTCCGTGATTGCTCCATCCCAGAAGGTATCCAAGAGTGCGCCTAGAGCTGGCTGGAATACCGCTCCAATCAACATAATGATGCAGTTCGTCAGGGCTATGGTAGTTCCCGAAAGGCTTGGCACAGCGTTGTTTTTCGCACAAGTAAAGCAGATAGGCTGAGCTCCCGTCAAAAATCCGATGACGAATACAATTGACAACGAAATGGCGATGCTATTCGAGCCGAATATGAGTGCAAAAAACATTATGGCAGTGCTCAGGGCAGCAAGACGAATAGTCCGCATGTATCCTCCCAGCTTTTTTGCGGCCATGGCTAGGACGATACTACCAACCGCAATTCCGATGTAAATCGTAGCGGCGGCTATGGATGCCTTTTCGTTGTTAACCCCATGTTTCACCATGAAATATGGGACTATCCACAACTCTGCGAAGGCGGAAATCGGGAGGTACATTAATCCAGAAATAACACCTGACAATACAATTTGATGATTTCTAATCAAATTCAGGACATCTCTTAAAATCGAATGAGAATCGGTATTTTCATCATCGGAAATGCTTTTAATACTCCTGGGAATGAACAGTATTACCAAAGCTATGATAATGAGCCCAATCGCAGCGAGAACGTATGTTGTGTTTCTCCAGCCTATAGCGTTAACCGATTTTGCGATCGGGAACCCGCCAAGAAGGCCGCCCAGAGTTCCCATGACATTCGTGATGCCCACCAGAATCACGAAATATTTTTTCGTGAAAAGGTTGGTTGCGACCTGAAGGCAGCTGACGAAGGCGCAAGCAGAACCGGCTCCAATCAAAAATCTCCCTATTTGTGCGATATAAATCTTTTCGGGACTAGCAAATAGACAGGACCCAAGGACACACAGGAAAGCCGAAACTAGCAATAAATTTTTAGCTCCCAGTTTGTCTATCATGATTCCGCACGGGAGCTGTAAAATCGTGTAAGAATAATAATAGAACGAAACCAAGATTCCGATTAGCGTTGATGTCGCATTGAAAGAGGACATCAGGCCCTCTGTCATAACACTAGGAGATACCCTTAGCACCAGTTCATACAGGTAAAAAGTAGCTGTAATCCACCAAACGAGCCACGGTCTGCACGGTATTTCCTTGCGCATAAAAAAAACTCATCAACCTGGAAGATACAAAATTATATCACAGCATTATCGCCAGCAAAGCACAGATTACGTAGAAAACATTCATTACAACGCGGAGCCTTGGCACGGCAAATGTAACGCCCGTGCAAAACAAGCCAATCACTTGCATTTTTGTAAAATTTTCTCGGAATTACTCTTAATAAATCTTGTTCAACTTGAAATCGATTGCTGGATTTTGTGAGTCCAAGTCTTCTCGACACTCTCAGGACGTGAGTATCAACCGCTATCACGTCCTCACTGAATAGAGCATTTAGGATCACATTAGCTGATTTTCGCCCAATTCCTGGCAGTTTTTCTAACTCATCTCTAGTCCTCGGGATTTTAGAATCAAATTGCGACACCAGGATCTTCGATAATGCTATAATATTGCTGGCCTTTGAATTATATAATCCGATAGTTTTGATGTATTTCTTTAGTTCATCAACCCCAAGCTTTATCATGGCCTCCGGAGAACTAGCAATTTGAAATAGATCGCGAGTTGCTTTGTTGACTGACAAATCGGTAGCCTGGGCGGATAGCAAAACGGCGATACAAAATGTGTACTCATTTTTTGCTATTAGCTCACTCTTGGGGTTTGGATTGTGCTCCGCAAGGCTCTGAAAGATCAAATTAATGCGATCTTTACCCACTTAAAAAGTCATCCTCAGTTAAGATCGTAATACCAAGTTCTTCTGCCTTTTTAAGCTTAGATCCCGGATTGTCACCGATGATGACGAAATCCGTATTGGCCGAAATGGTTGAACCAACCACGGCCCCCATCGAGATAGCTCTTTGTTTCGCCTCTGTTCTGCTGAATTTGGCCAATCTACCCGTAAAAACAATGTTTTTACTGTAAAATCTATTCGTTTTATCTTCTATTTCTCTTTTATGGAATGGGTCTATATGAACAAATTCAAGTAATTCATCGACAAATTTCTTACTTAACTCATCGCTAAAAAAATCGAATATTTCTAGGGCAGTTATTTTTCCGAGTCCGTCTATTTCTGATAAATCCTCTATTGAGGCCCTGGACAAATTTTCGATACTGCCGAATTTATTCGACAGAGCCTGAGCAGCTATTTCCCCAATTCCCGGAATTCCGAGGGAAGTTATGAATTTGGGCAAACTTATTGTCTTGGATTTATTGATACTCTCGAATAATTTCCGAACCGAAATATCGCTCCATCCGGGTTTTTGGGAAAGTTTCTCTGATACTGGAGCTAAATTATCGGCTTCTTCCAATTTAAAAATATCGGTAGCCGATTTGATACGACCTTCCGTATAAAATTCTTCAATTTGTTTTTCACCGAAGCCAACTATATCAAAGCAGTTTTTGGAAATAAAATATGAAATATATTTAATTATTTGACTCGGACAGCGATAACGATTACTGCAAAATAAATCGACACGTCCATGACGTTTAACCAGTTTACAGCCACAGGCTGGGCAGTATTCTGGAACGTCGAAATTTTTAGAATCTGGGTGATGTTTAGTTGGGTCTGTCGATATAATCTTCGGAATAACATCACCAGAACGTAGAATCGTTACCGTATCTCCAATCGCTATACCTTTTCTTTTGATTTCATCGAAATTGTGAAGAGTAGCTCGAGATATGACGGCTCCGGATAGAAGGATGGGCTCCAGGATCGCGACGGGGGTCACTTTCCCGGAACGCCCAACATTAACCGAAATATCCAATAACTTTGTTTTAGCCTCTTCAGCCGGAAACTTGAAGGCAATCGAGTGACGGGGATGCCTCCCGACGAACCCGAGCCTTCTTTGAAGATCGATATCGTTCACCTTAAAAACGACTCCATCAATTTCATATTCCAGTGACCATCTCGCATTTGCAGTTCGATTGCAAAAATCCATCAAATCCTTCTCGTGACATAACTCGTAGGCGGAAACCTCGAATCCGAGATTCATCAATAAATTCAGCATTTCGCACTGAGTGGTCATTTCAACAACATCGCGATCAGAAGAATTGATGTAATAGGCGAAAAATTTTAGGCTCCTAGAAGCGGTGATATCAGGATCGAGTTGTCTAATCGATCCAGCCGCCGCATTTCTCGGATTGGAAAAAGGCTGCTCATCGGCTTCTTCCCGTCTTTTATTAAGTTCCTCAAAAGCGGCGATTGGCATATAGATTTCTCCTCTGATTTCTAATTCGCCATCTATCCCTATTTTATGTGGAATATTTTTGATGGTTTTAAGATTTTGTGTAATATCCTCCCCGATGTATCCGTCTCCTCGAGTTGCCGCATACCTTAAAATTCCGTCCTCATAAATAATTGAGGCCGATAATCCGTCTATTTTTCGTTCCGCACAAAATGATATATCAGATTGCTGGATCATTAGGAATTTGGAAATTCTGTGTAAGAAATTCTCGAGATCTTCTTCGGAAAATGCATTATCGAGAGACAACATCGGGCTTTTGTGTTGGATCTTCTTGGAGGTAGGTCCAACCGGAGCCCCAACTCTCTTACTTGGAGAGTTTTTAGTTACGATCTCTGGGAATTCTGTCTCGAGCTCATTGAGCCTATTTCGGAGTTTATCATATTCAGAGTCCGAGATTTCCGGAAAGGCGCCGTTATAATATAGGTTATCGTGCTTATTTATCTCGCGTCTTAAGTATTTTATCTCGTCCAATAATTCCTTATCTATCATTTATTCTTTTTCTTTTTGGCGAACATTTCGAGCATTCTGTTGGTCAATACGAAACCTCCGACGATATTGATCATCGTCAAAAAGGCCGCGATAATACCGAACCACGATGACCAAGATTCACTATTCGAATTAATCGAACTAATAACAGACACATCCAGGGCAACCATGATTATGACGCTGGATATTGCGTTGGTTACCGACATTAGTGGAGCGTGAAGAGCCGGCGTAACCTTTGATACTACGTAGTACCCGACGAAACAGGCCAACACGAAAATAGTTAAAGTCTCTGTGGTTAGCATAATTTTTTTTACCTCTCTATTTGGTTAGACTTCTCCCCTAACTCTCCACAATCAGTCTTCTGCTTTGTCAATCCGGTGCTCGAATGCTCACGTACCCCCAAGTACGCTGCGCTTCTGCGCTCCGTATCTCCTTCCAGAAGTTCTGATTCTGGAGGTTTCGAAAGAAGCCTATTATTTACGATTTTACCATTGTAAGTCAGCAAAGTCGCCCTGATGATTTCATCATCAATCGCAGAAATATCTGAATTGTCTTTCATTTTTTGCGTCAATAAATCAAAGAAAGCGAAAATATTTCTGGCAAATAACTTAGATGCATCATGCGGAATTAAATTCAATATATTATCGAAGGATGCCACGGTAACACCGTCCTTTTCGATAATCTTACCGTGCTCAGTCAGCGCGCAATTCCCACCACTCTTTGATGCCAAATCTAGTATTACGGAGCCCCTTTTCATGGAACCAATCATATCGCTCTCGAGAATAATTGGTGCCCTTTTCCCGGGGATTTGAGCAGTCGTAATGATGATATCTTGCTGCGGTAAAACTGACAAAAGCTTTTCTTTTTGCATTTTTTTGTAATCGTCAGTCATTTCCTTCGCGTATACTCCATCGGTTTTTTCAGGAGAATTGACTTCGACGAACTTAGCACCGAGACTTTCAACCTGTTCCTTAGCTGATGTCCTAACGTCGAAGGCACTCACGATTGCCCCGAGCCTCCTGGCGGTCGCGATTGCCTGAAGCCCGGCAACTCCAGCCCCAATCACTAGAACCTTGGCGGCCGGAATAGTCCCGGCCGTCGTCATCATGAGGGGAAAGGCCCTATTGAGGAGATGGGCCGCTTCGATGACCGACTCATATCCAGCCAGATTAGCCTGAGATGATAGGATATCCATATACTGGGCCCGAGTCGTTCGAGGAATCAGATCAAGAGCGAAAGCTGTGATTTTCCTATCGAGAATCGGCTTTATATTC
>JAITFF010000016.1 GCA_031281515.1 Holosporales bacterium
TATTCGAGAACGCAAGGCCAAACACGGAATCGAAAATACGAAGGAGGCGGCGACATCACATATTCTACGAGAAAATGATTCCCAGAGAACTTTTCCATGGGTTCGAGAAGAACGGTACGCACCCTATGTTAAAACCATGGAAAAATTGTGTGCAGACATTAAATCTGCAACACTAAGCGGTAATACCCATCCGGCGTTTGTTCCCGGAAGATTAAATTATCTACATACAAAGCAAAGTCTCACTCTCGATAACCATACTTGGATAATGACAGCATTAGCCTTCGAGCAGTTGGTAAGGAATCCAGAATTTGAGATACAAGATGCACTTTCCGCAGCAACACAAAACTTCAGATACATACTGCTCAGAGAAGGAATCGACCAATTGATCGAACACAACTTACGAGGCGTAACGGAGTCTGCCCAGCAATTCCTTGAAATGTACCATGCTACCGAAATGGCACGATATGGGAGTGTGATCGAAGAATTGGACCAAATAAATAAGGTTGGTAGAATAGAAAAAGGCATCCTCGCCAAAGCCAAAAGTGGCCCAGAAAACCCACTCACTTTGCTTCCGATAATTGATGGAGCCTCGTTAGGACCTAACTACTCGCGGGCAAAGTTTTTAAGACGTGATAGCACCTCACACACGTACGAGGTACCGAGAGAAGTCGTGATGGGGCGGGTATATAACGTTTCAGGAGAAGATAGCGCATGTGGATTTAGAGCTGCAATGCCCGAATTAGCAAACCAATTCGTGCAGCCATGCGATTTAACACCTTTCGCTCGAGCTATCCTCAACAACAAGGACATATTGGAACTAGTTCTAATTCGACACCCCACAGCATTGGACATGCAAAAACGATACGAAGAAGGTCGCCTTACTGATACCGAGGTACAGGACATATCGGATCAATCAACAATCCTAAGGGGAAGCCTTCCTCACCAGCAGCACGAGCAGTACTTTTCCGGGACTAGAGGAGCTGAGCGCCCGACTATCAGGACGTACGCCCGATATTGCGCCGAAAAAGTCAAAATTGACCCATCTGAGATAGTTGACTTAATTAGACGATACCACCTTGAAGCTCGAATTGCATTTGCCTTATTCGTGCGAGCAAACCAAGAAGCTCAACTAAGAGATGACATATTCGTGCATGCACCACAACTTAGGGAAATTTTTACTAGCCACGCACGCAAAATCTTATGTCCAGGACAAATGCTTGAAGAACCGGCTCATGCTTTCGAAGTCACCCCGTTCATCGGGACACCTGAGATTTTCCGTAAAATAATCCTAGAAAATAATCATTCAAAATTCATTGGCCAACTGGATTTTTCACAAGTTGCCTTACTAACTGGGATCCCCATACAATTCAGCCTGTACCCGAATCCACAGCCGGACCGAGTTAACTTACCAAATGATACACTGGTGCGCTCAGTTATATATCCGCCAAAAAAGGGCCCTACCAGGGCAAAGAGAATAGTCTCACTCGAAATCTCTGATCCTGCCACTGACCCTCGACACCACTCTCCACAGCCGCATTTCAGGAGGTTTGCTTTCATATCGGATATCCCGCTCAGAACCGCTATGCTAAGGCAAACGTGCTCAGCCTATGATCTTAAGTGGGATGATATGTTGTAAAAGTTTACGATATGTAGCTTGAATGTTGCGCACAGAGCAGATTGTTTATCCGGCAAAATGGTATCGTGGTTGATTGTTGAGTTTATATTTTATAACATCTAGACTGTTGTAAGATAAGTGAGAGACAGTGATCCCACGTATGGTAGCTGTCGTTGCTGTTTTTTTTGTTTGGAGACTTGTAGTATGAGTAAGGACGATGGTGTTGGCCCTAATCAGCAGGAATTTAAGGGCCTACGATCAGTCATCTGGCCAGTCCACAATTATGAATTAAAAAAATTCCTACCTACTGGTTTAATGATGTTGTGTATCCTATTCATTTATACACTCGTCAGGGATTTGAAGGATACATTAATGGTTAGTTGCGCAACCGGTGGTGGTGCCGAAACACTCGGTTTCTTGAAACTTTACGGAGTGACCCCATCGGCTATCCTTTTCATGATCGTATTCATAAAGCTGGCCAACATCTTTGATCGGGAGAAGTTATTTTTCGTAATAGTTTCGTTCTTTCTGCTTTTTTTCGCCGCCTTTGGGTTCGTTCTATACCCACTACGTGATGTTCTGCACCTTGCTCCGGAGACTGTAGCGTCTCTCCAGGAATCGATGCCGAGATTGCACTGGGTCTGGCCCGTCATCGGGAATTGGAGCTACGCCCTATTCTATATCCTGTCGGAGCTCTGGGGGAGTGTCGTCCTGACCTCTCTATTCTGGCAATTTGCTAACGAAATAACGAAGGTTACAGAGGCTAAAAGGTTCTACAGCCTGTTCGGGTTCATCGGGAATTTTGGATTACTGGCCTCTGGGTCCGTTATCATAATATGTGCCAATTTCGCGAAGAGCAGCACCGGAATCGAAGGAGTCGATGCCTTCGGAATCAATCTCAGGTATCAAATGGGAGCCGTCGTTCTATTTGGATGTATTCTGCTCGGGCTTTACCGCTGGATGCACAAAAATGTTCTGACCGATCCTAGGTTCTATAATCCCGGAGAGGGGGCGAAAAAGAAGAGTAAACCGAAGCTTGGTCTGGCTGAAAGTGCTAAAATGATTTTCACTTCTCCGTATCTCCTCATGATCGCCGTCTTACTGCTCGGATATGGAGTTTCGATCAATCTGATCGAATGTGTATGGAAGGGGCAAATCAAGATGCAATACCCGGATTCGAACGATTACAACGCCCTGATGGGGAAGCTTTCATTGACGACTGGGTTAATTACTATCATCGTTATGCTGGTCGGAACGAATGTTTTGAGGCGTTTTTCATGGAGGACAGCGGCCCTCGTAACACCTGTCTTCTTGCTGGCGACGAGTATCGTCTTCTTCGGAGTCATAATGTATGAAAATTCCAATGGACTGGAATCGAGCATTATGGGTGTCGCCGTCTTATTGGTCGCTGTCATCGTTGGTCTGATCCAGAACGCATTTTCCAAGGGGGTTAAATATTCTCTATTCGATTCAACGATGCAGATGGCCTATATCCCGCTCGATCAGGAGCAAAAAATAAAGGGACAAGCAGCCGTCGGAATTTTAGCTGGTCGCGGCGGAAAATCTGGCGGAGCTTTCATTCAGTCTACTCTTCTACTCGCCGCCGGAGGCGGAGTTTCTCTATCGAGCATGGTAGACATACTGGGTTCTATCGTCTTTATCGTCGTGATTCTTTGGATTATTTCTGTTTGCGGCCTTAGTAAGAAATTCGAGGCCCTGACGGCAGAGAAGGCTTCAGAAAAAGCATAGCCAACCTCGTTTAAATATAAAGGCGCCCTGCCCTACTCTCCTCCTTTGCAGGGCGCGAGCTTTTTTTTTGCGTAAGGCCTGTTCCGAAGCCTTCAGGATCGGAGATTTTTGAAAGAAAACACGGGGCATAGAAGTTGGGTACATAAAAAACTTTTTTATACTACAAGATCGTGAAGGCAGCAGATGAGTGAGACTCCGGTGTATTCGTTGCTTTTCACGAAATCCTCCTCCTAGACGCAATTATCGCCGCCTCGAAAAAGCACAAAATTCCTGAAGAGAACTACAGTGAGCTACTTGAAATGTGCTCAAAGCTCGGACAGATTCCAGAGGGGATCCCCGAAATGGGAGATAATCCACAGCTGGTGATAGATATGTACAAAGCGAGTGTTCCAAAGTGATGATTCTGGAGAGTAACTCCTGCTTGTGACAGCGAAAGATAATTACTAAATAACGCTCCCATCTAGAAGTAATATAACAATATCCAGGAGCCAAAAATTGTTGTAATTCAAAGGAAAATGTGTTATCATGGATGCCAATTTAATTTTGTTTGTTATTAAGGCCATGAAGAGGATGTTTTGTTGGGCGTTTGCGTTGCATACAGTTTGTAGCGCATGCTCTGGTTCTGTAAATTGCTTCGCTAATCTTACTGAAATTAACTTAACCGTTGATTCATTTGGTGCCGGAGCGAAGAAAGTTTCGGAAGTTATTGTGGTTGATCGTTTTTCCACTGAGGCTGTTGAGATACAGAACCCTAGAGAATTTGTCCGCGGTATTCCGCCGCAATGTGCGGCTCTTTTTCTCTTTAATGATTATTTGCAGCCATTCAGATTAAGGGTCGGCGGAAACACAATCACTTATCCGATTAAGGAGCATCGCAATATATCGCTCCAATTTTTCGGTAATTTTGTTGCAACCACGGTTTACTTGGCGCGGGTATCTGCACATAAAGCAGCAGCTCAATTTC
>JAITFF010000046.1 GCA_031281515.1 Holosporales bacterium
ACGTCTTACCTCTCAAAAATGCTGATCCTGAATGTGCCTAAATATTCTTGGAAACACCTCTCTGAAACCTGATATTCCCGTTACAACAGGGTTCTGTTTCCTGAACTGGGTAACCATGAGGCGAGTTCTTTTTGGATTCCACTAGACAGCATATGGAGTTCGATGAAAGAGTTGATCGAGACTATCGATGATAAATATTTGTTCAGGATATTACAAAAAAGATATGATCGGCAGGTGCTTGGATAGTCCTTGGTATAAACCTTTATTTCGAGGCCGTTGACGAATCCGCGCCATGCATCTTTCCCGATTCGTCTGACCACTTCATCTATCTCGATATTGGTAAGTTGGGAAATTATCTCACTGGCCTGTATTTTCGCGTCACAGGCAAGGATTTCTGTTAATTTCGATATATTTGCCAGTAGATTTTCGCAGTTTGCTATTGTTATGTGTGTCGTCGCTAATTGCGAAATCATCGTCCACAGAGTACTCTTCCCTTCGGTCATTTCGACCGGATTCGTCATTTTATGTAGCAATTTGGCCGAATAGCTTCCGGTTTCGATATTCTCCGCCTGCATCGATGTTTGAGATGGAATATCCCGTGTCTCGAATCGATTGGTACATAGAACCTCAGCATAAACGACCCTGTCGTATACTGCCTGCGGATTGATATTCGTGTCAACGAACGATAGATATGTGTCAGTACCATCGAGGCCACGAATCTCAGATGATTCGATACTGTATGTCCAGTAAATATTCTGAGGTGCATCATTTTCAGCATCCGAAGCCAGTGAAAAATAAGGTGAAACCACGAAGGATTCATTCGTTCTGGAGTCTAGCATCTTGACACTCGAAATCGATTGAATCTCCAAGGATGAATCCCGGCTTTGGTCTGCCAGCAACAAATATTTACTTTTTAGACCATCGAATCTAAATGGATCCGAGGTCACCTGAAACAGGTTCACGATCGGAGTGGCACCAGTAACAATCGATATCTTTTTGAGAGTATCCGAAAATCTGTCGTCTCTTTGATCTACATCTATATTCAATGAAATAGAATCGATATTCCGTAAGAGCGTTCTTGTGATTAAATCCTGAAAATTTAAGATTTTAAAGAACATGAATTTTCTCGGGAAATGCAGCATTTCTTGGAAAAGTTGAAGACAGTTGGTGGAATACCTTGGAACTGGACACATCATCTCGTCATCACCAAATCCGCACTGAATTACGTGATCCCTGTCGATCTCGAATTCTTTGTCCGCAATTCTCATAGTGAAACACCCTCTGGGATTCGAAAAAATTGCTTCATAGAGTAGTAATGAATCTTCCAGAATATCGGAATTAATGCAAAACAAAAGGTCCCGAATTTTCATGCTTTCGAATGGGACGGACAGGGTGGTCATCGTCACGGAAATGCACCTCCCGCTTGAGCCACTCAGTCTCTTTGCCCTTTGAGTCAGCATGACATCGGATATCCTGATTGGATAGAGATCGAGAGGGTACACTGTCTTAAAGACACAGCTCGCTCCCGATCGCGATCTGGCGATAAGCTTCGTCCCCTTGGGGATCGCCACGACATCTGCACTGGCTGGCCCAGGAACAGAAACGAACTGAACGATGCCACACGGCGGGAATGTAGCAATCAGATTTGGATACAAAGCTGATAGCAAATGGAAGGCCAGATTTTGAGAATTATCATCGATTTTTTGATCTAATTTTGCCGCCATAAAAGCAACTGATTCGATGATTCGCTCGGTATGAGGATCTGTCGATTCTCCGGCCTTAATGTCAAGTTTATCGGCGATTTCCGGATGCTTTAAGGCAAAAGAGCCTCCCTTCTTTCTTAGGAATAAAAGCGTATCCCGGTAATACCTCAGAAAATCATTATCCGCCATCAGATCTCCATGAATCATTGAAATTACCGGAGAATTTTACACGTAATTTCAGATGATATCGTTGATAATTTTTCAAGAATGATCTTGTTTCGGAACTTATGTATCTGCCATGAAACCATAAATTTTCCACGCTGAAGACGAGAATAACCCCCATGAAATCACCTATACTGCGAAACTTAAAAATAGTATAATCCACGCCTTTGACCAGTGCGCCTAAAGCGCGCCAAATCCTTTTAACAGAGATGGTATATTTAGCATAAAGTTGCTAAAAAATTATAATAATGCATATAAAATTTTATATAGACTAAGTATCAACTGTTATGCTCTTTTGCTTGAAAACTATTCAACGCAGCAATACAATCCGGCAGCGTTCGTATTTATTCATCTGGGATCACAATGGCGATGTTTGATAAGGTGCTGGGCGTGTTTTGCGGCATCCTGGTGTGTACCTGTGAGGTGTTTGCAGCTGGAAAAACCAAAAAAAGTCGGTTTGACATTGATAGAGCGCACGTATTGTTCGATGTACAGAAAAGTCCTGATGGTCTCAGGCTCGTGGGCGCAGAACTTGGCGAAGTGAAGTTTGAGCTATTAGTACCGGACTCATCCTTTGGCTCAGTAATGTCTAGCGGGTTTCGTGAAGGTTGTAACTTCAACCTGAGTAGACTCGATGACTTCTTGTTGTTCCAATATCGCGGTACAGCCGATTCTAATGAGGCTTTTGACGTTAAGGTGAGCAGGAACGGAGATGTTGAGTTTGTTGAGGCTGATCGCTACACCTACACTGGGTGGGACAAGGTCAGGACATATGGAATCAGAACCTTTGGAACCATAGAAAATCGGGAACAGCTGGCATTCTCTTGCTTAATCACAAAGGCAAGCGCGTTTTATAATTCTGGGACTATTCGAGCGCTTTATGCGTATTTTTATGGTGCTTACTTGTTTAATTCTGGGGTAATTGATCTCGGTGAGACTCCAGATGGAATTGCCGATTTAAGAGATCCAGATGCCCAACGACCGGATGTCGTAAGGTCGAGATCCGGCGGGTATAGATTAGAAAATCGTGGACTGCTTATTTCGAGGACGCCGTTCGAAGTCGTGAATATGAGCTATCACGAATGTTCGACCGGTATCGTCAATAGTTTGAATGTATCCAATGGAAATATCATGGTTCACTCGGGCGGCGGTTTGAAAATCGCCGGCATCATATCTGGGCAAATCAGTAAAATTGCAGTTGAAAAGAACGCATCCTTATTCGCCGCTACTGACATTCGTGATATGGGCTCGAATGTTTTGAGTGTTGATAATTTAGACATTAGTGAGCATGGTTTATTCCATTTTGTCGGGTCCCCTTCTCTGAGCGTAGCGAACAGCTTTTCGAATTTGGGTGTTTTATCATCAGGTAACAACATGACTTTGGCCCTTAAAAGGGCTCCAACCAGCACCAATCAAAAAGGGAAGATCATCGTTAGGAACAGCCTGGAGTTGTCATACATCATTGAGGAAGATGATCAGCTGGACCCTATCAGCGGCATTCCCTTGTTATGCGCGTTACTCGCTACTCGAGGACGGATAAAAATCTTGGCCAGTAATGGTGATCCGATAAGGAATGAGGCGCTTGATCCGGCGAATCCCAATGGTAGGCAGTTGCGGGACCTGGATGTATTGGCCGATGCCTGCCAACAAAGGGCCGATTTACAGGTACAGGAAGCGAAGAAAAAGTCCAGCGTTATTGTTTCTGGGGCGGACGAAGAGTTCCGACTGGAATTTAAGAGGGTCTTTAGCCATCTCAAGAATCCAGATCAAGCATTCCTGGATAATGCGTACGTGTGTAGTGCGTTGTGGTGGAGAGAGCCACCTAGAACAGTTCGGAGGCGCCAGAATTATGGTGACTGGCTGGGAAGAGCCCTAAAGGAAACTAGGCTACGTGTGCATGATCGAGTTAGGTGGTTGTCCTCCGGTGGGAGGAGATTCTTCGATGATGTCGTCATTCCGTTGGCTTTGCTAAAATACAACCTTCCTCCTGGTGGAAGGAATTCGGGGTTAGAGGGTCTAGAGCAAACGTTGACGGAATTGTGGAGGAAGATCAGGGATGCTACGAGTTCCGCATGCGGAGTTGAGTCCCTAGTAATACTGGATGACATCGTTAATCAGTTTGGTTTGTCTTATATAACTTAACTAACCTCCATGCTCCGCTCGTTCTATGAGCTGGTACTGGACTCTGTTTTTGATCCTGCCCGGATGAGTTCTAGTTTTCTTTGCTCATTCGCCGGCTACATATACGATATCGTCCGTATTCTTCTCGGAGGAGGGAGTCGCCCT
>JAITFF010000069.1 GCA_031281515.1 Holosporales bacterium
AAAGTTAATGCATTTCCTGGTGATGGACGGTAAAAAGGTCTCAGTCGCGGCGTGTGATACTTTTCGAGTAGCTGCCACGGAGCAGCTGAGTTTCTGGGCCAAGGAGATCGGATGCGAAATATATATGGCTAAGGATGGGCAGAAAGATCCGGCAAGTCTGGCATTTGAGGCAATGAAGGCATCCGACGCAGATGTTCTAATAATCGACACAGCCGGGAGATTACAAAACAACTCAAATCTGATGGATGAGTTGTCGAAGATGTATAGGGTAGCTTCGAAAATTGATCAATCGGCTCCGCACATGAATCTCATGGTCCTCGATGCAACCACCGGGCAAAATGCGATGGAGCAGGTTTTGTCCTTCAGAAAGGTTCACCCAATTACTGGGCTCATCATTTCGAAAATGGATGGCCATGCTAAGGGAGGAATGATCGTGAGGATTGCAGATGAATTGAAGATTCCTATCCTTGGAGTTGGGATCGGAGAATCCATGTCTGATTTTGCTAAATTTTCTATCGATAAGTTTTTAGAAGGTTTAATGGAGTGAAACGGAAAGAAATGAGTACGTCTTGCTGCGGTATTTCGTCGGCCAAAAGAAAAATGTTGTACTTTTCGATCGCTATCTTTTTGGGAATCGTCTGCGGTTTATCCGGTATTTCGATTCTGGAACAGGGTGGTCAAATATGTTCAGAGATATTCATCAGAATTTTTAAGTGCGTCAGTATGCCGGTAATTTCGTTGTCTGTGATTATTGCCCTGTCAAATTACAGATCGGATGCTTCCGTATCGAGGATATGGAAAAAGACTATAACCTATACGATTTGTACGACCATAGCAGCAGCCTCGATCAGCGCCATATTATACATTCTCATTTCACCGTCAAATTTCGATTTAAAATTCGAAGAACAGAGTCATCAGGTCGCAAGTAATTCGCATGGATATATCAAATATTTCTTGGAGATTATTCCCGAGAGTATTTTTTCATCATTTTCTGAACACAAAGTATTGAGTGTCTTGTTGATAAGCGTCATCTTCGGATTTGCTATCCGATTCATTCAAGATGAAAGTGCTAAAAATTCTGTAATCTCCTTTTTCAACGGAATGCATAGTATATTTTTTACGATTACTAAATTTCTAGTTAAGATTTTGCCGATCGGTTTGTTCGGTTTTATTACGGTTAGCATTATCGAGTTCAGAAGTGGAATGAACATCGGGAGTATGGGGCAATATTTTATGGTTATTATATTAGCCAATATTGTCCAGGGGACGATAATTCTTCCACTGTGGCTGATGTCGAAGAATATAGACCCAATCAAGACATTTAAAGCTATGGCTCCGGCTTTGTCCGTGGCCTTCTTCTCAAAATCATCGTCCGGAACTTTGCCGGTAACAATCGAGGCGGCCGAAACTAATCTTAAAATCAAGCCGGAGGTAAGTCGATTTGTTTTACCACTGTGCACGACGATAAATATGAATGGATGTGCTGCCTTTATTTTTACGACCGTAATTTATGTAATGCAAAACTATGGAATAGAAATAACTCCGATCACGATAATGAGCTGGATCATCATAGCGACGATAGCGGCGATCGGGAATGCAGGGGTGCCGATGGGATGTTTCTTCCTGAGTACGAGTCTGCTATCATCGATGGACGTTCCGATACCGGTTCTGGGAATTATCTTACCGTTTTATGGGGTTATCGATATGCTCGAGACTTCCCTGAACGTTTGGTCAGATTCTTGTGTCGCCACCGTCGTTGACAGAGGAAATATCAGTAAGGAGGGTTCATAAATGATTAACACTGGATCGAATACCGGGAATTGCCTAACATCTAGTATTTTGCAATGTCTTCGCGGGGCTTGTATCATCGCGATAGGGTCCCATATATGTGTACCTTTCGTCCCGGTCCCGCTCACCTTACAGACCCTCAGCGTCCTGTTCGTAGTCTCTCATTTAGGGAGTAAGCTAGGTGCATGTTCGGCCCTGCTTTATTTACTCGAAGGACTTGCCGGAATTCCAGTTTTTGCTGAATTTTCTGCTGGCCCGGCCGTGGTTTTTGGCCCTTCTGGAGGCTATTTGATGGGCTTTATTCCGGCCGCTTATCTGACGGGAATTTTGTTGGAACAACGTGCCAATAGAACGTTTTTATCGGTTTTTTTGGCTGGGCTTGCTGGAGAGATCATCCTGCTTTTTATCGGATTCTTGCAGCTCTCATATTTTATGGGGTTTGCTGACGCTTATACTTTCGGGATTATTCCTTTTATTTTGGGAGATTTTCTAAAATTGACTATATTCGCGATGATTTCGTCGGTTTCATCAAAGAAGTGAAGAATCGAGTTTTCTTACGGCCACATCACCTGGTTTGCTTGATGAGTTTTCAAGGGGAAGGATACGATGAGGTCTTTGTATCTAAGATCAAGAAGATAATTGAATCTTTGGAGAGTGCGCTGGATGAAAAATTGATTTATGTTGTAAACGGTTGTGACGATGTCTGTCGTTATTGTCCAAATAGAAATGGTGACTCGTGCAAAGATGAGGCGCAGATCTCCAATCTGGATTCATCTTTTTCGAAAATTTTGGATGTGCAGCAGGGTGATATGTACTGCCACTCAGAAATTCGTCAAATGATAAGGAATAAGTTATCTGTCGGAGAATTTGAGGAAATATGCCGTAAATGCCAGTGGCTTCAAATCTGTCGAATTGCTTTGTGGAATTGAACGGATTTTTGGTACTGGATAAACCAGAGGGCAGGTCATCGGCCTTCATCGTAAATCGCTGCAAAAAAATCCTTGGAGCGGGAAGGGCGGGGCACCTTGGGACCTTAGACCCATTCGCGACCGGATTGCTGATACTCGCCATTAACGCCGGAACGAAGATAATCCCATACGTTTCGGTTAAGCAAAAATGCTATGAGTTTGAAATCAAATTTGGAGAAAAAACGGATACCGGCGATAAAACTGGGAAAGTAGTTGCAGCGAGTTATACAATCCCGAAATATAGTGAAGTAGAAGCGGTACTTCCCTTATTTCTCGGAGAAATTCAGCAGAAACCGCATCCATTTTCAGCCATTAAAATTAACGGAAGGAGAGCATATCAGATAGCGAGGAACGGCCTGGATCCGAATATTGAGAGCAGACCTGTTACGGTATTTGATCTACACATTGTATCTCAAATGGACGATAATATTTTCAGGTTAGAAGCTACGGTTTCTCCGGGTACGTATGTGAGATCTCTCTCCGAAGATATAGCCGCGTCGCTTCAAACCGTTGGGCATGTCGTTTCTCTGAGACGTGTTCGGGACGGGAAATTTTGCATAGACGACGCCGTAACGATTGACAGACTCGAAGAAAAAAAGGAAAATGTCGGAGACGTATTGGTTCCGCTCGAAGATGTACTAGACGACATCCCTGTATACTTCGCGTCGGATCGTGAAGCCTCTGAACTGGCTTTTGGGCGGTCCGTTATTTGCGGAACTGATGTAGGATCGAGGGATGGTATTTGCCTGGTTTCCTCGGAAGGCGGCGAGCTTTGGATAGCTGATGTTAAGACTGATAGGGTTTTGGCTCCAAGGAGGCTGCTAGTTTGTGCGCGATATGCAAAAGGGAGATGATTATAGATGTCGGTTACCACTGAAAGAAAACAAGAATTAATTAAGGAATTTGCCTTGCGTGATGGGGATGTTGGGTCTTCTGAGGTCCAGGTGGCAATCCTTACGGAGCGTATTAGAAACCTTACTGATCACGTTAATGTCCATAAGAAAGATTTCCACACTCGGCGTGGACTTTTGGCGCTGGTGAGCAGGAGGCGCCGTTTGCTCGATTATTTGAAGAAAACCAGCGAGCCTAAGTACTTGGATCTGATAAAAAGACTAGGATTGCGCAAATAGTTTCGGCCGCGTTTTAGGAGTTAATTGGGTGGCGAAGGCTTTCATTTTCCCGGGGCAGGGATCTCAGAAAGTTGGCATGGCGTCGGCTTTCGTTAGCGGGTTTGAGTCTGGGATGAGAGTAATGGAGGAAATTGAAGAAGCGATTTCCTTTAAGATTTCGGAGATAATAGCCGAAGGGCCGGTTGAGGAGCTGACAAAAACAGAGAATGCACAGCCAGCAATTTTTGCGACTGGGATGGCTTGTGTTGCCATCTTGGAGAAGGAGTATGGTTACGAAATTGCAAGAAATGTGAAATACATGGCAGGGCATTCTCTTGGAGAATACACTGCTTTGTGCGCGGCGGGAGCCATGTCTATCTCAGATACTGCGAAACTGGTGAGAAAACGCGGAAAATTAATGGCAGCAGCATGTCCAGATCGAGAAAATTACGCGATGGTGGCGCTGTTGGGCGTCGGATCTGGGGTGATCGAGCCACTAGTTGCCCCATATCAGTCTGGGAGAAACATTTGCGTCATTGCAAACGATAATTCTGAGTCTCAGGTTGTCATCAGTGGGCATAGGAAAGCCGTTGAGGCGGTATGCAAAGAGGCCGGTCATTTCGGGCTCGCTAAGGCTATCGAGTTGAATGTTGATGGGCCGTTTCACTGCCCTCTCATGAGCCAGGCTGCGATCGAATTCGATGAAGTATTGGCAAATGTGACGACTTACAGAGATTGTAATATCCCGGTCATCATGAATTTTACGGCCTCTCCTATCATTCGAAGAGGAGATCTACCCAGTAGCCTGGTCGGTCAAATAACTGGGCGCGTTAGGTGGCGTGAAACAACTGATTTGTTAATGAATGATAGAGAAATTGACGAGATAATAGAAATTGCTCCAGGGCGAACGTTGTCAAAAATGCTTAAAAGAAATTACAACGAAGCAAACGTTCGAAGCCTGGAGACTGTGGCTCAGATCGCAGAATTCGCCAAAAGCGGAGGTTGAGACAGTGTTCGCATTGGATGGATACAGGGTTTTAATCACTGGAGGCAGTGGCTCGATCGGACGAGCAATTGCTATCTCTATGGCTTCATATGGGGCTGACATCGCGATTTCAGGAACTCGGGAAGATACCCTCAAAAAAATTTCGGATGAAATCGAGGAGAAAACTGGGAAAGAGGCGTTAATTTTACGATGCGATTTATCTAATATAGGAAAAACTAAAAATTTAGTAAAAGAATTTGAGGATAGCCTTGGCCCGATCGATGTATTAGTCAATAACGCTGGTATTAATAAGGATTCCCTGTTCTCGAGGATGGCGCTGGAAGATTTCGATTCTGTTACCGACGTTAATCTTAGGGCAATATTTGTATTGATGCAGGAGGCGGTTTCGTCGATGGGACCGAGGAGATTTGGCCGAATCATCAACATGTCATCAGTCGTTGGTTTAACCGGCAATATTGGGCAGGCAAATTACTGTGCCAGCAAGGCTGGCCTTATCGGGCTTTCGAAGACGGTTGCCCTCGAGTATGCAAAACGTGGCATTACGGTAAACTGCATAGCCCCTGGGGCAATAAATTCACCGATGATTGAAAAGTTAAGTGAGCAGGCGAAGGATAGGTTCATTTCTAAAATACCGATGGGAAGGATAGGAGATCCGGAGGATGTAGCCGCCGCCTGCTGTTTCTTGGCTTCGCGAGAAGCATCCTAT
Organism: Holosporales bacterium; assembly: GCA_031281515.1. Lineage (GTDB taxonomy): Bacteria > Pseudomonadota > Alphaproteobacteria > RUG11792 > RUG11792 > JAIRNI01. The sequence continues at coordinate 5,578 of JAITFF010000069.1, forward strand.
ATTACCGGTCAGACGCTACACGTTAACGGCGGAATGTTGATGCCTTAGATTAGACATCATTATTTATTTCCTCAGGCTATGACGGAGAAGTAATGCCAGAAGTCATCATTCGGCCGAAATAGTTACCAGATTATAGAAGCCTGTTTTGGATTCCTTTGAATTTTGTAACGGTATCCCTGACATTATCCGGAATATCGTCGATGTCCAGTCCTTCGATGAGTAAGGTTTTCGTTCTGGATTTTTGCCCACGTCTGATGGCTATTCTCGATGGAGCAATCCTAAAAGCTGAAGAAATGAAAGCAATGAGGGCTCGATTAGCCTGATTATCAGTCGGTTTTGCATGAACAGCAATCTTAAGGCCTCCTTGGACTATTCCAATTATTTCCTCTCGACTGGCCCCGGGAGTCAGGTATACCAGGAATTCCAGTCCGCCATTCCTGTTTTCAAAGATCTTATTGAGCATCGCCTTTTATGACCTCTTTTACTTTGCTCGCCAAATCCTTGAGGGTAAACGGTTTCTGCAAGAAATGGATATTCGAGTTTTTATCCAGGTCCTGGCGGAAAGTATCCTCAGTGTACCCGGATATGAAAATAGTTTTTAGCTCGCTGTATTTATCTCGCAATTTCTTGCTGAGTGTTGGTCCATCAATTTTCGGCATAACAACGTCAGTGATCAGTAAATCGAATCTCTCAGTTTGGGATATTTTGAGGGCCTCCTCTCCTGAATCTGCCTCAATGACGTTATATCCCTTTTCCCGAAGGGCGCGGGCCGAAAACGTCCTGACTGCGTCTTCATCTTCGACCAATAGAATCGTCTCAGATCCACTAAGATCTCTAACGTTCTGCTGCTGAGTCGCTTCGTGTATCGGTTCATTACCGACGTAGCGCGGGACAAATACTTGAAAGTTTGAACCTTTTCCAAGTTCAGTTTCAACCCTGATAAATCCGCCGGTTTGATTAACAATTCCGTATACGGTCGATAATCCGAGTCCTGTTCCAGATCCAGATGTATTTCGTTCCTCCGTTCCTTTCTTCGTAAAGAACGGCTCGAAAATATTTTCGAGAATACCAGAATCGATTCCAGTGCCAGTATCGATTACTTCGATCAGAACATAGTCTCCTGGGTGTGCAACATCGTAGATGCATTTAAACGGCTTTTCAGCAAAAAAATTACTGGTTTTTATTGTGAGTTTCCCGTTGCGTTCCAGAGCATCCCGCGCATTAACACAAAGGTTTATGATGACCTGCTCAAATTGGCTATAGTCCACTTTAATCGGCCAAATATTTCTACCGTGCACAATCTGGAAGTCGATGTCGGCACCTATAAGCCTCTTCAATAACGATGACAGTTCAGCCAGTATCTCGGTAACGGAAACTACACGTGGCTTTAAAGTTTGCTGCCGAGAAAAGGCGAGAAGTTGACGAACCAAATTTGCGGCCCTCTTCGCATTTTGGCGAATTTGAATAACGTCATTGTATGAGGGATCACTCTGAGTGTATCGCTGCAACAATAGATCGCAAAATCCAATCATCGCTGTCAGGAGGTTATTAAAATCGTGGGCAATGCCGCCAGCCAGCTGTCCGACGGATTGCATCTTTTGTGATTGGATAAACTGCTGCTCCAATACCTTTTGACTTGAAATATCGAAGAACTGAATTAATAAAAGACTACTTGCATCCGGTTTATGGCTACATTTACCAATCCTACTCAGGTATGCCATCGTAACTATATTACTGCCCGCAAACTTTATTTCGATTGGTTCTGGATTGTTGACGGAAACGAAGACCTGTCGCAGATGTTCGATAATCCCATCACCACTTATCGCGTCATGGATAAAATCCAGTATATTTTTTCCGGGCTTTATTATTTCATTTTTCTCCAGTACCACCTTATCCTGGATCATGGTCGCAAACGCCGGATTAATAGCCTTAACTTCTCCGGATGTTGTCGTGACGACCGATGGGACTGGAGCAAATATGAATGTTTCCTGATCCAGGAATCCCTCCTTTTTAGTGGCAAACTGTGCTCTATCTACCTTAAGGACTATCCATGGTTGCATAGTCGAGGCCGTCGAAAATTCAGATTTAATCAGGATGGCATCAAATTTTTGAGTATGCCTGGGCCTGAACTGGACAATCGGTGGAGTTTTTTGCGGAGGTTCATCCATCTTGAACCCATCGATAAAATCTTTAACTGCGCATCCGATTATTCGATCTCGACTGACATTCATCAGATTAGCGAACGTCATATTAGCGCCTATTATTATCCCCTGACTATTAACGTAGAAAAGCCCGAGCGGAAAGTTATCCAAAAATTTTTCCAGTTTCGTGTGATTGCGAGTAATCTTATCGACCTGGTCCAAATACCTCGAAACGTCTGTAATCGTAACGACTGATACATCCTCCTTTATCATCGATTCCAGTTTCCCAACGAATGAGCAGGTTGCTATCCATTTTCTAAACTGATTCCGCAGCCCAGTTCCAGAACCGCTCAGGACAACTCCGTACGGTTTTTTAACATCAAGCATACTGAAGAAAGTTTGCAGCTCAGCCACAGAAACGACTTTCTCCGCCATGACTCTTGAAAATTCTTGTTTCGTTGGATACAGATCTGGACGTGTTGTGTATATGACCTCGTCACTGCCATTCATGGCCACTATATCGAGTCGATCAGATATAGATGCCGATATCGTTCGGATTACGTCGACATAATAGTTTAGGAGTTTATTTTTCCTGAGGAGTACACGTAGCTCGTAAACTATAATTACCGAAAAACAAATGAATCCCAGGTAAATATATAAATAGACACCAAGAGCGGACCAAATCGTAACAACCTGAGAACACAAATCACCAATCAGTTTTAGCAATGATGATAGCTTCCATCTCCCGCCCTTCGCAAAATATTATATCCTCAACTCATCTGAAAAAAATATCAATTTTCAGGGTGATGCTGACGCCGAAAATATGCTGCACGACAGAGGCAGATTATTGCAGCGAGACTAGCTATCGCCCCGATCATAAATGGCCCGGCCGATGGCTTTAATGAACAAGCAGTCGCAATATGCGAAGAAATTCCGGCAAGATAATTCGATATGAACAATGTAACGCCTTCGATTCCGTAAAATAGTGCAAATGCTGTCCCAACGAGGTGCTTCGGGGCGCATTTGGCAATCGTCGATGCTAACAACCCCTGCGTTGCCCCCATATGAATTCCAGATAGAAGGTACACGGCGATAACCGTATAGCAATCATGAGAAAATATACCGAAGAGATCCGCACTGATGATCACGACAATTCCACAGATCAATAATTTCATCTGATCGATTTTGTCGGCGAATTTACCGATGACTAAAGCTGTCACCATCGCTAAAATCTCGTATCCCGACATGAACAGTGGAAATTGCGCCGCGGATTTCGGCAAAACCTCTTTTGCCATGAGCGTAATGAATCCCTCACTGAATCGATTAAACATAAGAAATGTGATGGCAATTATGAAGCGCCAATAAATCGCCGGCATTTGGGCAATATCCATAATATTCCATCGATACTTTTCTCTGAGGACCGAAATATCCTCTTCTTTGTATTTAACCTTTGTCTTCAGGATGTACAGGGCAATGATCGTCGGAATAACAGCAATCGTGAATATCAGCCTGAAATTTTGCCCAAAGCCATAAACGAGTAGCGACGTTATGATGGATCCACTGAATGCCCCGAGGACAACCATCATATATCGAAAAGAATAGGCAAACCCGCTTTTAGAAGCTATGTCTGCTAGGATGGCGTCGGTCGGCGCATGCCTCAGCCCCTTTGCAAACCGGTCGATAGACTTCGCGATGAAAACACACCCCACATTGAATGACAGGGCTAGAAAAAGCTTACTCAAGACGGTGAGAGCGGCTCCCGTCACGAGCATCGGCCTCCTTTTCTTGAAAATATCCATCAGGAAACCAGCACCCAGCCTCGCCATGAAGGAAAGGAAAGTGACAGTCCCCTCGAGTAAGCCGAAGGATTTCGCCGACCCTCCCAGCTCGTCGACGATAAAAATTGGAAGGAGGGAAAAAACCATTGACGTCGCGATACCCCAAAACAGGTGCATACAACAGATCCAAATGATCGTCGAGTGATCTTCCCTATTCTTCCCGCATAAAAAAAATCGCGACAAATTGCTGAAACGACTCAAAAACTGGTCCCCAACGGTTAAATATACTCCAGCCTGAGGATAGTATATCCCCTTGTTCCGCTGGGAGTCGAGACCTCAATATCATCTTTCTCCCGTTTTCCGATAAGCGCCTTCGCGATAGGAGATGTTATCGGGAGCAATCCAGCCTTAATGTTCGCTTCATCACTGCCGACGATTTGAAATTTCGTGACTACTCCGCTATCGTGATCTTCAATCTCTACTGTTGCCCCAAATTTCACGGTATCTGCAACAATCTTGGAAACGTCAACGACCGATGACTTACTAATTTTGTCTTCGAGAATAGAAATTCTGGCCTCGACAAGTCCTTGTCTATCTTTCGCGGCGTGGTATTCCGCATTCTCAGATAAATCTCCCAATGCCCGAGCTGTCGCTATAGCATCAACAATCTGTGGCCTCTCAACATTTTTGAGACGCCTTAACTCTTCTTGCAAACTCTCAAACCCCCTCAGGGTCATCGGTATTGTATCCATCTTTGTATCGCTTCGGTTAACAACAGAGAATGTAGTCCAAAAAAACCGGGGTAAAACCCGGCCCATCTACTTTCTAACAAAATCCGGAGCAGGACTGTACCAGATCATGGAGACCGGAGTCAATAAAAACTTCCGGATAAATTCTATGGATGCTTCAAGAGTGTTGTACATCAGGCAGCTATACATCAAAAAAAAATAGTTTGACATGATGTTGCTTTTGAGATAGATTAGCACTCAGGTTGATAGATTGCTAATAGGAAGGAGACGAACCATGAAATTCAGTCCGTTGTATGACCGTGTATTAGTTGAGCGCACGGAATCTGAGTCAAAAACGAGCGGAGGCATTATCATCCCGGATACAGCGAAGGAAAAACCTATGGAGGGAGTTGTAATTGCAGCTGGTCCGGGAATTAGATCAGATAAAACCGGGGAGATTATCCCGCTTCAAGTAAAGGCCGGAGATAAAATTCTCTTCGGAAAGTGGTCCGGAACTGAGATTAAGATCGACGGGAAGGACTACATCGTAATAAAAGAGTCCGATATTATGGGCATTTTTGGTTAGTTTTTTTTAGAATTTTTGGGAGATTACGATTATGGCAGCAAAAGATATTCGCTTCTCTGCAGAGGCCAGAGAAAAGGTGTTGAAGGGAGTCAATACACTCGCCAACGCCGTGAAGGTAACCCTCGGACCGAAGGGTAGAAATGTTCTGATTGAAAAATCCTACGGTTCTCCGAGGATTACGAAAGACGGTGTATCCGTCGCCAAAGAAATCGAGCTTTCCGATAAGTTCGAAAATGTCGGGGCTCAAATGGTGAAAGAGGTAGCCAATAAAACCTCAGACCTCGCCGGAGATGGGACGACGACGGCCACCGTGTTGGCCCAAGCCATCCTCACTGAGGGGCTAAAATCCGTTGCGGCAGGAGCAAATCCGATTGATCTTCTGAGGGGCATTAACCTGGCTGTCGATTCGACGGTTACCATGCTAAAGGAGAAGACCAAGACGGTCTCCACGAATGAGGAAATAGCTCAAGTCGGCACAATCTCGGCGAACGGAGAAAAAGAAATTGGTGATATGTTGGCGAGTGCGGTCGCGAAAGTCGGAAAGGAAGGAGTCATCACGATCGAGGAGGCGAAGTCGTTCCAAACGGAACTGGATGTGGTCGAGGGTATGCAGTTTGATCGAGGGTATATTTCGCCGTATTTCGTCACGAACCCAGAGAAGATGCATTGCGAACTGGATAATCCATATATCATGATTTACGAGAAGAAATTGTCCAGTCTCCAGCCATTATTGCCAGTTTTGGAGGCCGTCGTCCAATCCGGTCGACCACTCCTCATCATCTCCGAAGACGTCGAAGGAGAGGCACTCGCGACTCTGGTCGTTAATAAACTACGTGGAGGTCTCAGAGTCGCCGCCGTCAAGGCCCCAGGATTCGGAGATCGTAGAAAGGCTATGCTGGAGGATATCGCTGTCCTGACCGGCGGAACCGTGATTTCGGAAGATGTAGGAATTAAATTAGAAAACGTTAATATCACGATGCTAGGGGCGGCCAAAAGAGTAACAATCACGAAAGACGATACGACGATCGTTGAAGGAGCCGGGAAAAAGGATGACATTCAGGCTAGGTGTACGCAGATTCGGACCTACATCGAGGATTCGACATCTGAGTACGACACCGAAAAACTTAGGGAAAGACTCGCGAAACTTTCTGGAGGTGTCGCTGTAATTAGGGTCGGTGGAGCAACCGAGACAGAAGTCAAAGAGAAAAAGGATCGGGTTGATGACGCTCTTCACGCGACGAAGGCTGCCATCGAGGAGGGAGTTGTTCCTGGGGGCGGAGTTGCCCTTCTGAGAGCAATCGGTCGTCTCGATTCTCTGAAACCGTTGAATGATGATCAGCGGGCTGGTATCAATATCGTGCGCCAGGCTCTGATGGCCCCTACTCGGCAGATATCCAACAACGCCGGAGTGGATGGTGCCGTCGTCGTCTATAACATCCTCGCGAAAGATGATTTCAATTATGGTTATGACGCGGCCGGAGACATCTACACCGATCTCGTTAAAGCTGGAATTATGGATCCAACGAAGGTGGTCAGGACGGCCCTACAAGACGCAGCCTCGATAGCCGGCCTCCTGCTTACCATGGAATGCGTCATCACCGAGAAGCCAGAACCAAAACCGGCTACATGCTCTCCGAATCCAGGTATGGGCGGAATGGGAATGGATTACTGATCATCGGGGGTAATTTACCCGTAAAGAGGCCCTGTTTTTAGGGGCCTCTTTTTTTTGATCTATATTTGATGATAGAGAAGTTTCTTGGAATTAGGACGTAAATTACTTGAGCGCTATGGGCTGACTCACTCCAAAAGACTCGGCCAGCACTTCCTGTTCGATCGGGGAATATTGGAACGCATCGCTAGGTGCGCCATGCCTTTATCTGAGGATAGAATTGTGATCGAGGTAGGGCCCGGACCGTGCGGTCTCACGGCCGCCATTCTGGAAATCTGCAAACCTAGGAGACTTTATTGTGTAGAAAAAGATGTTTCATTCGAGAAGTTGCACCGAGATTTTGCCGCCGATCATCCTGGAAAATTGGAATTTATTTATGGCGATGCACTGGACATTAGACCTCAATCTCTGACGTCCAATCAAAATTTCTCGATCATCGCGAACCTTCCGTATAACGTCGGAACAAAGCTATTAACGAACTGGATCCTCGATCCGGTGGGAATAGGTAAAATGACCCTGATGTTTCAGAAGGAGGTGGCCAACAGGATCAATGCAGCGATCGGGACCAAAGCATATGGCCGTCTGAGTGTTATCTCTCAACTGTTCTGTGAAATAGAGAGACTGTTCGATGTCCCGGCAGGAGCTTTTTATCCCATGCCAAAGGTAGATTCAACGGTCATCAATCTCGTGCCCAAACGAACTGAACTGACGACTGATGATATTAATAGACTTCAAAATTTAACGGAGAATTGTTTCCAAAAGAGGCGAAAAATGATCCACACAATTTTGAAGTCGAAATATCCGGAACCTGTTATCAAAGAAACCTTGGCACAATGCAACATAACCCCAACGATGCGACCTGAGGAAATAACTCCGAGCCAATTCCTCCGGTTGGTGAGGCACATATTCCGAGATCTTGCATTAATTAAAAATTAACCTATAGATCCTTACTCTAACAAATTAGATTTCCCAAGTTTAGTTTGAGTAGGTTATCAAATGATGTTCTTTAAGAAAGTACTGTCGATAGTCTTAGCCTTTGTAATTGCTAATACGATTATGCCTCCTGCGGAAGCCTCATCAAAAATCGATCCAAATTGCCAGTCTTTTGGAGTGACTGTAGTACCAACACACCAAGATGGTGATCGCCAATCCTTCCAACTTTTATGCGGACTCTTGGATGGGACCCCTTCTCTCCTGGGCCTCCCCTTAGAAGACTCAATTCCACGTTTCAAACAACTCTTCGAAAGCATATTACCGGAACTCTCGCTAATTCTACCTACCTACGAAGAGTTGCAGTATGGACAGAATGATCCTCTGAGTTTTACGGTGTCCGCTATAGTACCAGACCGTGCATTTGTTCAGGCACAGGCAGCATCCATCCTAAGGGGTAATAGACCACTAATTTTGATCTTGAACCTCGCCCTCCCAATAGGTAACCCAGATAGGATCAAGTTATTTAGTGTACTGTCCAACTATCGTCCCAGCTAGGATACGCAGTTGCCATAC
>JAITFF010000032.1 GCA_031281515.1 Holosporales bacterium
GTGTAAACGAGATGCTCTACCACTGAGCCAATCGCCCCATCCCAAGCAATTCACTTTCTATTTTAAGGCCTATTTCTTGATTCCGGCAACAGCATCTTTTAGCTGCTTGCCAGGCTTAAACTTAGGAATGTTTCTGGCAGGGATCGTCATCGGTGCTTTCGTCTGCATATTCCGTCCCTCAGTGGCATTTCGATAGGTCGTCTTAAAGGTTCCAAATCCGACCAACCTAATTTCCTCCCCCTTCGCTAGTTCATCCGTGACCGTATCGATGAACGCATTCAGCGCCCTCTCGGCCTCAACCTTCTTTAGCCCAGCGATACTCGCAATACTAGCAATCAAATCTACCCTATTCATATCAACAATCCCTGCACACAGGACTCTTAACCAAGATCAGAATGATGCTACTACCAATAAGAATACTAGTCAAATATTTTTTCTATCTTGTAAAACTAATTTCCGCGCCTTCTTTCGGGGGTACGTAGGAATTTTGAATGGTAGAATCGACACAATTCATACTAGGAAAACCAAAAATCTCCTTATAAAATGATTCTTGTATTTGGTTTTCCTCAAACAGTCGAAGTATCGAATAGAAGTGACTTGCATTACCCCATCAGATATAAGATGCACGAAAATGGCACCTAGATTCTACCTGCTCGAGAAATTCACTCGTCAGGTTTAGTTTTAATGAAAACTTCAAGTTTCTTAGTGATTTTTTCGATACATGTGATTGCAGAAGAATCAGAGTCTTTGAGCTGTTTAAGGGCTTTAACGAGCCTGTCCCGTATTTTCTCAATTATACTTAATATTACTTTCAGTTTATCCCTCACACTTTCCGAAGTGTCTGGAGAGTCAATTTGGCTTTTGATATCGGCGATTAACTGATTCACCGCTTCCACAAGAGCATCTAGTTTTCGAAAACACGGTTTCTCCAATTTTTGCAGAGATTTGAGTATACCACCTAATTGTTGATGCAAAACGATCAGCAAAGAATGGGCAACCTGCCCTGGAGCACTGGATTTGAGGCCATCAAATTCCTTTATGGCAAGCGTCTTCCAATTATCTCCCTCTTTTCTTATCTCACCCGATTCCGTTGCAAACATTAACTCGATTAATCTATTGAGAGACTCCAGATATTCCTTTTTCGTTAATGGAGTACCACTATCTAATACTGATAATTGCGAAAACAAACCACCATCCAGGAAAGTGCCGAAAGTGACCACAATATTAGCTTTCCTCCGCTGATATTCCCTAATGAGGCCTTCCAAAAGCGCTAGCAGCTCATCTATCTGGGACTGAATATCCGCTTGTATATCGGCAGTTCCAGGACAAATAGTGTCTTTTAATATTGGCAAGAGTAAAGACACGTAGTCTGCCGCCGTAAAACCTTCACTAGTCATCAAGACTCGAAATTCTTCCAGAAAATCTTGCAGCTCATCTCGGAATTCCCAGATCAGGTCGAAATAAGGGTCTGGAGTAACTTTAGAACCACTGCTGTCAGGTTGGGCCTTTTTGGTGAGGGCCGCCACTTCTACTTTTACTTCATCAAGTTTCTTGACTATATTCCCTACCCCACCATTCCCTTCTTGATCCTCGTTTTCTTTTATTTGCTTTAACTTGTCTATTATTTCGTCAATTACGGTGTTTTCGGGTTTGCTACCAGTTGACGCTTTTTCCTTAAATTCGTCAGTAGCTGGTTTAGTATGCTCGGATTCGTCAGCGATCGAGTTCTTTGCACATAGCGAATGGCAAGCCCAATACAACGCCATGATCAATGTGCAAAATAAGCCCTTCATTATCTTGTTGGAGCCCCACCGATGATATCGGGAAAGAAAAATGAATATATTTATGATTATTATAAATTTAAAATCATTAAAAAAATATTAAGCAATTTAATTGCAGCTTCTAATTCGACTAATGATCGTTAATATTTTGCCATATTCCAGATAATATCATGCAGCACAGTCGTTTAATACCACTGTCGGAGGAGATTTTTTAGTGACCACCTCCTTATCGAGGATAACCTCCATAGCATCCGGGTTATCTGGAATCTCGAACATCAGGTCAGTGAGGATGTTTTCCACGATAGAGCGAAGTCCCCTGGCCCCGGTCTTCTTCTCGATCGCCTGACGTACGACCTCTTTCATTGCATCATCTTTGAACGTCAACTTTACGTCGTTCATGTCGAAAAGGCTCGCATACTGCTTTAAGATCGCATCCTTTGGCTCTGTCAGTACCCTCAGTAAATCATCTTCCTTGAGATCTTCGAGAGTCGCCACGACCGGTAATCTCCCGACAAATTCTGGAATAAGTCCAAATTTCAGTAGATCTTCTGTTTCGATTTCCTTGAACAGCTCTCCAACTCTTCTATCCTCGGATTTTTCCACATCGGCACCAAACCCTATGCCAGTTTTTTTCCCGCGAGCCGCTATGATCTTCTCGAGTCCACAAAATGCTCCGCCGCAGATAAATAATATATTCGTCGTATCGATTTGCAGAAAATCTTGCTGAGGATGCTTCCGCCCTCCTTGTGGAGGGACAAAAGCGACCGTTCCCTCGATGACCTTCAAAAGAGCCTGCTGAACACCTTCTCCAGATACATCTCGCGTAATCGATGGATTTTCCGATTTCCTCGTTATTTTATCGACTTCATCGATATATACTATACCGCGTTGGGCTTTTTCGACGTCGAAATCGGCTACCTGTAGCAAATTCAGAATGATGTTCTCGACATCCTCCCCGACGTATCCGGCCTCCGTTAGAGAAGTAGCGTCTGCCATAGCGAATGGAACATCTATGCATTTCGCCAATGTTCTGGCCAATAATGTCTTGCCAGAACCAGTCGGTCCGATCAATAGGACATTAGACTTCGCGATGTTGACATCCGGATATTTGCTAGATTTACGTTCCAATCTTTTATAGTGGTTATAGACAGCAACCGACAGAGTCTTCTTCGCTTTTTCTTGGCCGATTACATGTTCATTTAATTTTCTGAATATCTCTGATGGAGTTAGGAAGCTGCCCGCGCCATCCCCCCTCGCCTCCAATGCTTCTTTTTTGATTACATCTGAGCAAAGCGATATACATTCATCGCAAATAAAGGCCGTTACACCAGCTATTAACTTCTTGACCTCGTTCTGAGATTTACCGCAAAACGAGCAGAACAGGACCTCATCCTTAGCTGAATTAACGGACATATAAAATGAACCTAGGCAATGAAAATACCCACTTTAAAGCCTCATCCTGACACAATCCACTGAAAAAACCATTAACGTCGCCCCGCCTTTACGGCCTCCTATCAATAATTTGATCGATGAGGCCGAATTTCAGGGCCTCATCGGTTGACATAAATTTGTCTCTCTCCATGGCCGTGTTAATCGTCTCGATGTTTTGCCCGGTCATCGCCGCGTATATAGCATTGAGTCTTTCCCTTAGATTTAAAATCTCTCTGGCATGGATCTCGATGTCAGTCGCCTGCCCGCGAGCTCCACCAGAAGGTTGATGGATCATGATCCTTGAATTGGGAAGAGAGAACCGCTTCCCCTTCGCTCCGGCGCACAGCAAAAGGGATCCGGCCGAACAGGCTTGGCCAATGCAGAGGGTAGAAACATCGCATTTAATATAATTCATGGTATCTAGAATCGACAGGGCAGAAGTTACAACGCCACCCGGGGAGTTTATATAAAAATTAATATCTTGGGATGAATTTTCCGATTCGAGAAACAGTAGCTGGGCACACACGATTGATGCAACATCATCATCGATACCACCCGTCAAGAAGACAATCCTTTCCTTCAGAAGTCTCGAATATATATCGTAAGACCTCTCGCCTCGGCTCGTCTGTTCGACGACGATTGGGACAAAACCAGACATCATATAAGCTCCATAAACTAATCCGCGGCAGCATCGGCCGGGGAATCCTCCGTACCATCATCACCTTCGTATTCGCCTTCCTCACTGAGAAGATTCCTTACGAGTTCTTCAGTTTCTTCCATCGTTTTCTCGACATCATTCGTCTTCGCCTTCGTCATCAGAAAGTCAATGACCTTTCTCTCTATTATTTCAGCCTTCTTGAAAGCGACGGCATTGGGATTCTTCACGTAAAAATCCGTTATCTCCTTGGCGTATTGCGGAGATCTGTTGATCTCTTCCATGATGGCGTCCTGCAAATCACGTTGTAAAACGACGATGTTATTCTCCTTCGCAATCCTATTCAAAACATATCCCAATACGACTCGTTTTTTAATGACATCGGCATACTCGGTAGCAAGCTCTTCATCTGACTCCAATTTCTGTTTCTGCCCGGTCCTTTTCTCTTCCTCCGCCGCATCCCTCTTGATTTCAGCCAGCAAATTTTTCGTTTCATAATCGAAAATACTTTGTGGCACATCAAAATCGTACTGATCGCCCAGGTATTCGAGAATCTGACTCTTATGATACAGGAACGCGGTGTTAATGATGCCCAGTTCTAACCCTTTCCTTACCTCAGCATCGAAACCGGCGAGATCATCAATTCCCTTCAGTTTTGCAATTTCGTCGATAGACAATCCATCGATCGGACATCTGATAGATTTTATCGTGAACTTACATTTTAGATTATCCTGATTGTTGTTCACAAAGTCGAAACTCTCTCCAGCCTTTTTGCCGAGAAAATTACCGAGGAGATCGGCGTTTTCCCCGAATTCTTCAGGGATTAGTATCTTATTTTGGAAGCTCTTCTTTTTGCTATCCACATTACTATTATGAAATTTTGCGACGTATGTAACCTCGTCTCCACGCCGTATCTCGCGATCCTCCGGGGCTTTCTCGAAAACTGGAATGAGCCTCAGATAATTATCCCGCGCCTCTCTCACGACGTCGTCCGAGATCTTTGGGACAATCCTCGTTACCTCGCATTCAAACGGCTTCAGTTCGAAAGAGGGAGAGGTTTCGACGACAAACGTGACCGAAACATTCTTTCCCGGCTCATAATTATTCTCGAATCGATAAACGGGAGTGGCCGCGAGGTCGGTTCCTGAAAGCCGATGTACACATTCATCACAGGCCCTAGCAATCAATGCATCAAAGGCATCTTTAACAACACTACCGCCTACGCTATTTCGAACGATATCGAGCGGGACGTGTCCAGGTCTGAATCCGTGCATCCGGAAAGTCTTCGCCTTTTCTTCGACGCGCCTGTTTATCTCATCCTCTATCTCTAGAGATTCAAAAACTACCCTGAATTCATGCCGCAGCTTATCGGAAACAACGTTCTCGAAAATCATAAAAATTTGTCCTTTATTATTAAAGTGGATGAATCGTAGAACTTTACAAGGATGGTACCAGAAGTAACTGCGAGAATCAAGGGATCTGAAGAGGATGTTTAGTTAGGTGAAAATTAACTCAGACGCCTCCCAAAGGCAAAAAATGGTGCCGATTGAGGGACTTGAACCCCCGACCTACTGATTACAAATCAGTTGCTCTACCAGCTGAGCCAAATCGGCGTTCCGCTCAAAAAAAACGGTTGGGGCGAGTGATCGGAATCGAACCGACGACCTCTAGAGCCACAATCTAGCGCTCTAACCAACTGAGCTACACCCGCCATTAGTGTCTAATTATTTCATTGGAACCTCGCTATTGTCAACGACATACAATCCTGAGGCAATTGGTCCACTCTCGACTCATTGCAGCAGTTCAAGAGGCTTTTGTTGACACATATCGCGGAGGTTTGGTATTCTCTAGACTTGTGATGAGCCTGCTTGGTGGAATTGGTAGACACAACAGACTTAAAATCTGTCGCCTTCTGGCATGCCGGTTCGAGTCCGGCAGCGGGTACCACGTTCCGGCCGGTTCCGGTTTTTTTTCTTTGGTCATGGCGTTATGAAGTTGAAGACGAAAAGTAGCGCAAAAAAACGGTTTCGTTTTACGGCGACTGGGGCAGTGAAGATGGCTCAGTGTGGCAAGCGGCACAATATGCGTAAGAGAGGAAGTAGGATGCTGAGGAATGCTCGCGGGATGACATTAATGCATCCCAGTGATGCGAAAAAGGTTGCGGCCTTTTATTTCCATGTCTAAGGAAGAGGAGAGATCATACAAGTATGGCACGTGTTAAAAGAGGGCTTACAGCCCACGCTCGGCATAAGAAGGTTCTCTCTGCGGCCAAAGGGTTCCGCGGTAGGTCATCGAAGTGTTTCAGGCCAGCCCTGGAAAGGCTAGAAAGATCGTGGCAGTATGCGTACCGCGATCGGAAGGTTAAGAAGAGGGATTTTCGAGGCCTTTGGATTCAGAGGATTAATGCCGCCGTTCGTGAACTAGGCCTAAAATATTCGACGTTCATTAACGGGTTGGCGAAGGCCAAAATCGAAATCGATAGAAAGATTCTCGCGAAGTTGGCGGTTGAAGATCGAGCTGCCTTCAATTCCATCGTAGCGCAGGTTAAGAAGGGAATTGAGTCCACTGCTAACAATTAAGCCTGCTGTTGTATATCCCTAAAAAAGCGAGCGGTCGTGGCGGAAATGGTAGACGCGCAGCGTTGAGGTCGCTGTGGAGAGATCCGTGGAAGTTCGAGTCTTCTCGACCGCACCAGTGATGCATTTTTTTCTTGTTGTTGTGCTATACTAACCTTGCTCGGGAAATAGCGCAGCCTGGTAGCGCACTTGCTTCGGGAGCAAGGGGTCGGCGGTTCAAATCCGCTTTTCCCGACCACAGTAGATTTCCCTTTTTAGCCCAGCTGAGTTTCAATGCAAATTAGGGTTTAAATCGGCTATAATTGCTGCTTCGTGGATACCCTTCCGAGAATGCTGGAATCTTAGTTGTGCACTCTTTTTCGGCCTTATTTATCATTCCTTTGCTAGTGGGATGCTTGTTAGGTGGATGCAATAGGAAAGAGTTTTCCCTGTTTGAAAGAACGGGAAAACAGGATATCGCCGAAGATTCAATTTCATCTCCGATTGGGGACGGGATTAACACTGAAGTTTATTCATTTATCAAAGATTATCTTTTACAGCACCAGGAAACGCGTGATGTACACAAACTCGTTCAGTCTGAGATAGAAATCCTACAATCAGGAGACTCACTCAAGCCACACCTGGCAAATGTGGCGGAAACAGAGATGTCTCACCTCCTGAACGATTTATGCGATGCTCGTCAGTGGTGCTATCAGATAACGATTTATTCTAGGGATGGAGTAAGTATTGCATCAAGTGATTACAAGAATTCCATTCAATTCAGCGCGAACAACATTTATGAGAAAATTGGGTTCTTGTATCCAAACCCGAAACATCTCGTCCGTACTGAAAGTTTGAATCGTGAAACTCGAGGCCACGATAAATCGGAAGAAAGTGCCAAGTATGTTAAAATTGTTCGCCCAATATATTACGACAAAAATGGGGATTACGCTTATTTTCTCTCAAAAAAAGCAGATGGAGATCAACGCATCGGATATATTTCATACATAATCAGAAAATAGAATTGTAAATCGCATGCGAAAATTATGTGAATAGTTCAAATGAATTATTCACATAACTCTGTCTCTAAGAATAATACTTGTCCTTATGATGTAAGCACAGTAACAGTTGCTGAAACGGGCTGAGAGATGCGGAGAGGTAGTAGAAGGCCTGGGGAATTGCCGAACGCCTCTCTCCATTGCAATGCCTAGCCGATGACCGAGTCCGGTCCGGATCCATTAATTAGGAAAAGCTCTGTACTGGTTCACTACTTCTTGTAGTGAGGATCTCGAAGTCGGTACGTCTAAATAGATGCGTGTACCGGGTCGTGGGTCAATCCTTCTGGTGAAATGGTGGAGGCGGAAA
>JAITFF010000040.1 GCA_031281515.1 Holosporales bacterium
ACAAACACTTCGTGGATTAAAAGGTTACTATTTACCACCAGCCGCCTGGGAAATGCCAACGAGTTGGCTCATAGTTTCCGCGTACTGCCTCCTGGATTCTTCTAGTTGCCGAGATAAACTGGTAGTTTGCTTCTGCAGAGCGTCGACTGTGGATCGCAAGTTTGCTATGGTAGAAGCAGAAGCGTCAGCCTCCGCCACTCTAGCGCGTAATCCGGCTAACTCCAGTGTGTTTCTGTTTTCCATATCCTCGAGATAATCGATCCTATCCTGAAGGTCTCGGCAGCGAGTTTCAAGTTCCTTTTTTGCTGCGTTTTTTTCCTGCTCCCTTTTCAGTTGGCGGGATAGGGCTGTGATTTCATTTGCCTGAATTTCCCTGGTTATCGAATCATTCCTTGCACTACTTGTTAAAGTCTCAATTTGGAATTGAAAATCTCGGGTTACAGTGTTTAACCGCTCCTCTGCAGCTTGGAGTTGCGCTAACAGCTGTTCACGAAGTTGTTCACACAATGCATAAGATTGCTCCAATTGGCATCTAAGTGCTGCATTTTCACTTAAGGCGGCCTTAAATTGCATGAGTACCGTCGCGGCCGTACCTCCTGTTCCTGCCCCAGGTCCCTGCGGTATTGGGGACGGTATACCGGGAGCTTGTGGTTGGATTGATGCCATTGGTGGCAGGGAACCTCCAAGCACTTGAGCTTGTAGTGAGGCCATGGTTTGCTGAGCGGGACACCACGATTGGCACATTGGGATTGACTGTGTAAACGACGAACCGAGGCCTGATGAGCTAGCAGTAGGACAAGCATAACCAGGGATTCCCGGAATTGTTGGTTGCCCTACATTTGTTGTCATTGGTGGCTGGTACACAGACGGAGACGAGGCAAGACCGTGGATCCCCGGATCAGCGGCCTGAATTGCCCCCACAGTGACTGATAATAATAACGTGACGATACATACTTTGTTCATTGTTATTCCTCCCCAAGTGATTGATTCTGGCGGAAAAAAACGCCATTGAAGAAAGCGTACTATACAGATCGCGCTTCAGTCAAATAATTATTTCGATGATAATTAGTTAATATTTGGTTAAACTTAATTAAAACTTGGCAATAATCATCATAGATTCATATAGCGATTTGCGCATGCGAATGGAATACCACAATTTTCCGGAAAATCGGTGTATAATGCTTATCGTGATCTTCGGATTCTCGTCAGTTTGTTCGTAAACATGCGGTTTTATCTGGTCGACGCCTTCACTGACGAGCCATTCAGAGGAAATCCGGCTGGAGTGTGTATTGTCGATGAATATCCACGATCACTCGAAATGCAGAGGTTAGCTGCCTATCACAACTGGTCTGAAATATCTTTCGTAAAACACATTACGGGAAACAGATTTTACATCAGGTGGTTTTCTCCGATGGACGAGGCCCCATTGTGCGGGCACGCGACCATGGCAGCGGCTCATATCTTGTTTTCCAGTGGAGTAACAACAGATAATTCCATACTTTTTGAGTATAATTCTGGGATGATTGGTGCGACCTTGAATGATACGGGGAGCATTACCTTATCATTCTCTATTAAGCCGATTTATAAATGCGATGACGTGCCATTTTCAATTGAACATGTCATAGGAATTAAGCAGTTCATAGAAATTTGGAAGGATGAGCTAATTTATGTGATTGTGCTGAATTCCGCCGCCGACGTCATCAGGGCTACCCCGAATTTTGATGCCATTAAAAAAATTGACGCTAGGGCGATCGCCATTACTGGCGCCGGAGATGCAGATTTCGATTTTAGCTCCAGGTACTTTGCGCCGCGAGTTGGGATCTATGAGGATCCGGTCTGCGGATCGATGCACTGCAGGTTGGCATACTACTGGAAATCGGTCCTCAGCAAATCTCGGTTTAGAGCGTATCAGGCCTCGCGCCGAACTGGAACCATGGATATCGAAGTTAACGACGACATCGTTGGGATAACGGGAAAATCCGTAAAAATATGCGAAATGAAGCCATGTCAGCTATCTCCCACAATCTAAGATGATCAAGTACTGTACTATCTCGCAAAAGCTCATCAATTTTCCTCCGTATTTTTGGCCTAAGCATCATGGATTTTGATGCTGTAGTCGAAAGAGTAAGGCCCCTCTTTGGGAAAGAAGTAAGGTGCGCTAACAAACCTCCAATTTCAAAAGTGCTAGAGCCAAAAAGCCGGCAAACGTCGAGTCCAACTTCTCGTAACGCATCGCTAACCTTCTGTTTTCCTTGATTCTCTGGAATAAATTTTCAACTCTATGCCTCCACTTGTATCTCGATGGTAGAGTTGCATCGAGTTTCCTTGAGAGCATGGGCAGTTTCCCTGGAGGATTCATAGGCTGCGAATCTTGAGGATTTGCAGCATTTATTATACGCAATTCATGTCGAGTTACCAGCTGGATACTATCGAGTAGCGAGCAATACCCCGATGCTTATCGGCAGAATGATAGCCATTGTCCATCCGATATATCCAAGGAACGAGGGCATCTCAATCCCAGCCCTTTTGGCTATCGACTTGACCATCATATTCGGGGCATTCCCGATATAGGTCATCGATCCCATGACGACCGCACTCACTGATATTGCCTTCAATACTCCCGCTGATGTCGTCATTAATTCCTGAGCGTTTCCACCTGCCATATTAAAAAAGAGCAGGTATGATGGTGCATTATCAAGGAACGATGATGCCAGCGCGCACATCGTAAAGTATATCGTCGATTCCGAGACTGAGCTACTCCATTCGGCAATTTTCGCATGAATTGAGCTCGAATTTACTTCTAGGACATGCAAAACGGGAGCTATAACGATGAATATAACGAAGAAAGTTATGAGGACTTCACGAAATGGCCCCAGATCAATGGTTTTACCGGATCGTTTCCCATCAATTATCGAGATAACGCATATTACCGTTAGCAATATGTTACGCGATAGCACGTCAATCGTATCGATAAATAATATAGCGACCGTCGTTAGTATCAGGAATACGTTCAACATTCCTGAAATTACTATCGGTGATCCTTCGTCGATTGGTCTCCATCCCTCCAATCGTTTCTCCGTGACCAATTTTCTTTTGTCTATGAAATACAAAATCGTTAGACAGGAGAATAAATACATCAACCAGCATGAGTGAAGATTTTCAATTTCCCACAAGAAATCGATGCCCTTCAAATAACCAATTAATAGTGGAGGATCTCCTAGGGGAGTCATCAACCCACCTATATTAGAAATCAAAAATATAAAAAATATAACGAGATGTGATGTTTTATGCCTGGGCTTATTCATTTCTAGGAAGGGTTTCAACAACAACATCGAAGCGCCCGTCGTTCCAATTATCGATGATAAAACGCTCCCACATCCAAGAAACACCAAATTTACCATTGTCGTTGGACGAAACCTAACGACGATTCTGATTCCATGGCTCAAAACGTAAAGTGTGAAGAGAGTAATAATGAACGGAATATAATCATCCACGATAACTTTTTCTAATGTAATAATCGCCTTATCTCTAGACGTCAGTATAAATGAGGCAATCGATACAACCGAAATACAAGCAAAAATTAAGAGTTCATATTTGTGCCAGAGCTTAGAGCAAATGAGCGGCAATAAAGCCAATGATAACAATAAAAAAATTAAAGGAAGTGATAAGACTAATACATCGAATATACAGATGTCCGCCATTAATCGATGACGACTAGAAGCTGCCCGTATTCGATCGGATCCCCATTTTTTACGGCGATGTGAACGATTTTACCGGATTTCTGGGCCTTTATAAGGTTCATCACCTTCATGGCCTCGATAATGAGGATCGGTTGACCTTCTTTCACGATGTCGCCGACCTCAACAAAATGCGGAGCTCCGGGCTCTGGAGAGAGGTAACATACTCCGACCATCGGGGATTTCATAGCCCCCTGCCGTGTTTCCCAGTCTTCGGCTGGCGTATTCGACGGTTGATGGATGGGCGATGCGCCTTTTGCTATCGATACAACGCCATCGTCAGGCCCAGACCTGCAATTCTTAGAGGCTACCCGTATCCTGAATGCGCCATCTTGATACTCCACTTCGCCCAGCTGATGCTTTTCCAGGATTTCAGCAAGCTTATCAAAAAGAGCTTCGTTTATCTTGATGGATGCCATAAAAAAATTCCCTCACCTTCCCAATAAACAGTTCTCGATTATTTCATTCGCGATTTTTACGGAATCATCTTCGACCTTGAACAGTTTTAAATGATCTGGTTCAATTGTCCCCTCTGCCATCACCGTTTCCTCAAGCCACTTTATCAAGCCATTCCAAAATCGACTTCCGAACAAATAAATCGGCAATGGACGCATCATCTCGACCTTCACCCTTACCAATAGAGAAAACAATTCCTCAAACGTCCCGAATCCCCCTGGAAAAAGAACGACGGCCCTGCTGTTCGAAATTAAGGTTAACAGTCTGACCGATAGGGTATGAAAAACGAACTCATTTTCTGGGTCAATAAAGGCGTTGGAGCCAGAGAATTCTCGATGAATAGTGTTTACGAGCAATCCATAGGAAGAGCCATTTGCGACCTGTTGTGCGCCACGATTTCCGGCCTCCATGATCCCTGGTCCTCCACCGGTGAGAACAGTACCACCGGCCGCCGCTATTGCACCCGCTAGCTCGACTGCCTTCGTATAGTAAACGGATTCTACCGGGATCCCACTCCCACCAAAAAACGCGACGAAACGCTCACCACGTTCGGTAATGCTCTGGCTTATTCCAAGATCTCTAAGAAAGGCCGGGCGCCCAGCCGATAACTCGACCCCGTTGGGCACCATACCTATTCTTTTGGGAGATGACCCATACATAAATTCAAGTTACCCGGGGGTTCCGATAAACATCGCGAGCACCCGATCGATAAATTCTCGATTGCTTAACCAATCCTCGACTTTTCGACCATTCACGGTAAGGACTCCAGCTTGAATTTTCTCTTTAGCTATCTCGATTGCCTTTTCACGTTCGGCCAGATTTTTGAAGTAAGTCGCATCCTGTGGGTTTGATAGAGAAGGTAGAACGACTGGCCTCCTATCTGCAACGTAGACTATCCCAAAACGAGCTCCTCTTATTCCAAACTGAGAACCATCGATTTCGACGACTTCCCTGCAACATGCTCCAGATGCTCCACTTTTGATCAATTTCCACAATTCAGGAGGTGTTCCCCTTCTCTTGAGATACCCAAGATCAACTCCCGTCTTTTCAGTTAGCGCAACCTTAAACATGTCTCCAAATTTTTTATCACCAGACAAGATGGTCTGCAAGGCTCGAGAAGCATCTTCCCGCGTTCTGAAGAAAACCATTCTTACGGCTATTTCGTTGTCGTTCTTTTCTTCCTCCGGAATCGATTTAATGAATTTATTGTAAGCGTTCTTGATGTCTGCCTTGTTGACTGATACGTACTTATTTAGATACTGCTGAGCAATCTCCATGGCTCTGATACGCTCGAGTTTGTCTTTGGCTTCCGGAGTTTCATCATATTTCGTGTGCTTGACTTCTTGCTCCAAAACCTTTCCATCAACTAGGAGCTTGATCGCATGTTCAATAACATCGCTAATTTCCATATTAAACTGCTGAGCCATAGCTAACAGCGGCTCATCGAGCAATGAATCCACTTTATAGTATTTCTTGAGATCGCTGACAGTTACCTTTTCTTTCTTGTCTCCATTCGTAAAAGAGCCTACCACTGCATCATCCTTCGCCTTCAGTAGATCAGCCTGACTCTTCTTTCCTTTGTCTTTCTTCGTCTTACCAGACTTGTCATCCTTTCCTTCTTTTCGATCAGCCCCACCGATGTTAAACACATCGATAGGACTGCCGGCAACGTCAAAGGTTTCTACCGAGTATTTCTTGTACAAATCCTGCAGAACCGTATTAATTAGGTCCTTTCGAGCTGTTTCTTTGTAAGTCTCGAAGAATTCTGGAGTAAATTCTTTCTTTTTGGTTGGGTCAACTTTCTTTACATAGAACAGCATGAACGCGCCCCTGGTTTCGAATGGCCCAACGACTGCCCCGAGTTTTGCAGCCAAAACAGCATCGGATATCTCAGGAGGGAATAAGCTCTGCGGCCTTGATTCCATGTACATATATCTAGTGGTACCAGGATTACCGTCCAGGACGGCTTTCAGATCTTCCTCATTCATATGCTCTCGCATTAACCTTTGAACTACATTTGGATCCGTCGTAGTGATGGCAATCAACGTGAATTCCTTGGTGCCTTTAAAGTTTTTTTCCCACGTTTTTTCGTAGTGCTCTTTGGTCTTATCGTACGTCATGCATTCGGTCGTCTTGCGATCGAGTAACAAGAGACCAGCCGCAGTAGATAGTCTGCTTTCGATAATTTTTTGTACTGCTGGATCTTTTGTGGTCCCAGCTTTTTCAGCCGCATCCTTAAGAACTTTGTTATACGCCATCCTCCAGGCGACGATATTCTTGATATCGGACAGTGACATTCTGG
>JAITFF010000005.1 GCA_031281515.1 Holosporales bacterium
GTATTTGTGACGAGCTACAACTATTAGCCAGAATGTTTCACTGGAAGGAATCCGATCGATTTGACAAAACTTATGTGAGAGAAATAGCTTATGGTGGGAGACTCACAGAAAATCATCTGGTTCCGTCATATCCGCTGTGTAAATTTGCCAAAGAGGATGCAAAACTGGTTTAGGGCCAATTTCCATTTCTCTTATCGGCATTGTCCATTTTTTCTGCAAGTATATCTGAAATTCTTAGGCCATCTAGAAGATGTAGTTTCACTTTTACATTTGCACCATTCTTCAGCAAAAACTCGACGACTTCTTTGTTTTTTGAGAGAACCGCTCCAACCAGAGCATTATCATCGTATGCATCCTCTCTATTAATTAAAGCCCCGTTTTGCACCAAAAACTTTATTATCGTAACGTATTGAGGATTTTGACAAACATCGTCTGGTCTACTTTCCCCGCAACATTGGCATGCTACCTCCAACGCAGTGGCTCGCGAAATCCCCTCGCAAAGGCTCCCTCTCAGAGGCTGGTTAACATCAGAGTTGTTTCTAATGCAAAACTTTACCAGCTCTAAATCTCCACGCCTCGCTGATTCAAACAATAGTGTTCGCCGATTATACCCTGAGCCAACATTGATATCGGCTCCATGATCGATAAGAAACTGAGCCATGCGAGGAGTTTTGGCATACGTAAGAGCGTTCTCAGTGTTCAAAAAGTGCTCGGGCCGGGCCAGGGTTATAACGTCATCAAATGTTTGAACGATTTTTGCTCCATGCTTTACCAAATATCTTACAGTTTCAAACTGATCGTTTTTTACGGCAAGTTGCAACAAAGAAGAATCGCCGTACCTCTTATTAATATCGAAATTGCTATTTTTCAGTACTTCAACCGCCATATTTTCGCGTCTGGCTAGATCCATTGCTACAATAGCGACGTCAGAATGATTTCTGCACCCGACCAGAATAACGAAAAATAGGCACGTACCGCATGGCAACCATCTTCGCATAATGTTCCACATAAGACCTCCTTTGAAGAATCTTTATAATCAGAATCCTTGGTAGGAAACCAGGGGACCGTAAAGGTATTACTTTTCGTGCAGGATCACGAAGATTAATATCAGATTCATGATAAAAGAAAGAAAATTTGCATCCTCTTCGGTAATTTTACCCAAATCTGATGATGACCTCTGGTTGCAAATTACCACTGCACAAGGCGATCGCCATTTTCCCCGAATAGATAGCGCAATGACTCGTTCGTAAATGCAAGTCGTCGCTTATATCTTTCGGAAATTTCTTTCATAGCCTCCTCGAAAATTTTGGGGTCAGTCTGTTCTTTGAACACGTCAATGACCGCGGCAATTTTCTTTGGTAACTCTTTTCCGGACCCTATGAGATTCATCATTGAAGTGGCCTGATTTTTATCTCCATCCGTAAGTAACGTGATGGCGTTTATTAACGATTCAATGGCAAAATTCACATCTCTTTCTTGTTGAGTTTCAATCCTCGTGGCTCGATGCAATTCAGTCAGAAGCGGGGGCTCATCCGCTTTGTTTCCATTTTGAGCACTCTGCTGCTGTACGGCGCTAGCTGGAGGATTAGCATTCTGGGGCTGCACTACTCCTCCCTGAACTGGAATGGTCTGTCCCGGATTATTTGGCGGACTGAAAACTGGGTTTTGACTAAGTTGGGGATTCGGATGCTGCTGTTGAGCCGCTGGATCTACCCCTGAGAGAGAAGCCTTCGGCACCGAGTCTTGAGGATTCGCCCTTAGTTGCGGTTGTGGTGTAGCCGGTCCCTCTCTTCCGATGGGATTCTTCACATCCTGTCGTCTCTGAGGAGATGGCTGAGATCTCACGCCATCACGAAGATCAGTCTGCCGAGCCTGACTTATTCCGGTCTGGTTCTGATCTATCCGCCCTGGGCGACGAGCTGATCCGTGAGCTGGTCGCTCTGCATTCAGCCGGGAATCGCCTGGCTGATTCGGCTTTCGGTGCTTTCTAAGAGGGCCTGCAATATTGTCCGAACCTAGTTCCACCGTTGCCGGTAATATCCTTTGATGATCCGGGGCCCCAATCATCTTGTTTGTATTAGGTCTCGCCCAATCCTCGTCGTAATCACCGTTCCAAGCTCCTTTTTTTGGCCCTGTGCCTTCTTTCACTAACTCTTCCTCTGAAGAATCTGCGTCAAATCTGGAATATCGATGCGGAAATCCACTGTTTGACCATTTCTCGTTTCCTAGAGTGTAGTTATAGGGCTCTATTCCACGGTCAAATTCATTATCTTCGACTGGGCGCCGGGAATCATTACCTCCTTTTCTGGGCCTATGGGCATCGTCAACAGGTATTGCAGAACGCGGCCGTCGATTGACAGGCGGCCCAGACATACCCTCATACTCCATTCCGCTGTGGTCCCATTCGTCCTGAGGCAACTGCGAGTATCCCGCATACGGTGCGAGAGTGGTCTGGCGTCGAGATTGAGGCAGCATCCATGTCATAGGAGATGATTTAGGCTCCGGTGTTAAAACCTGAACCTGCCTCGGCCGAGGATATTCTAACCACTGAGGAACACGCTGGTATACGGGTGATTGACGGTTCAGCAACTCATCTAGCTTAAATACTTGCCATCCCTGTTCGGGTACTTTCTCCTCTGGATACCACCCTGGTTCCTGCTCCATGCTATAATTAAACTCTTCCTGTTCAGGATATGAATCGTATTCGGTCCGGTATGAGAATTCGCCAATATCTTGGTATTCCTGACCTTCATAGTAACCACCCTCTTCCCACTCAGGTTCTAGATCTCCTGTGTCCTGTAAGGCCAGATCTTCGGCCTCTTGGGATGGTAAATCTGATCCCTCTGTTCCATCCTGATTTGTTGGCTGAGCGACCGTTTCCGCAGCTTCCGGGGAAGTCTCAGCCTCCTGAGATGTTAAGTCGGTGGAATCTGGCACTTCCTGACTTTCTTGTTGACCAACCTCTACTGCGGCATCTGGCAGCTGAGGCTGAGCTGGTACTGCTTCAGCATTCTTTTTGATGACTCCAACTAACTTCACGATGCTAGTTACTAGTTTCTTATTCTTCTCATGAGTTTCGATGAGCTTCGTTTTAAGAGAATCGATGAGGAAGAAGTTGGCCAGCTCTGCCTTTCTATTTGCATCCAGAGTCTGGGCGTATTCTGCCTTTATCTGCTGGATGATCTGAGCACTTGCTTTCAACTTCTCTTTATATTTTGCTGCCATTAGCTTACTGGCAATAACGAACTGTTGCTGTCGATCCTTCGCCTCCCTTAAGCGGGTTGTCAGGCCGTCAATGATTTGCAGATGCTTTCGCTCCATTTCTCTATTCTTATCCAAAATTTCAAGGAATGCCTGCTTTTCGTTATTCATTTTCAGAGTAATAGCAGCTTCTGCATTCTGCCTTTCAACGGCCTTCTGCTTAGACAGTATTATGAGTTTTTTCAACTTGTCTTTCAGTTCTTTGACTTCGGTCTTTAGCAGGTCGATATTCATCATATTGCTCAACTCGACCGAATTCATGCTGGCATCCTGTTTTTCCTGGTCTGCTGCGAGATTACTGATGGCCACATTTCTTTCGTTTAGCTGGCGAACTATTTCAGCTATCCTTTCATCTAATATTCTTTTCTCTTCTTCAAATCGTGTTGTTATTGCAGTTTTCTCAGCCTGCGTAGTTTCCTCAAGATTCTTCCTCGACTCCTCGGCTTCCGCAATGTTCGCCTGGAGATTCGCGATCTCGCTGTTTTTACTATCTATTTCCGATTTAACCGTCTCAATATCAGCAGTCAATTCGGTTATTTTTGAGTCAGATACTGCTTTTTCTTCCGCTTTCTCTTTCTGTAATTGATCAAAACTTTTCTGAGCAGCAAGCAGCTTGGCATTAGCATCAGTTTCAAATTGCGTCTTAGACTCCTGCAGTTTTTTATGATTTTCCATGGCAGCTTTGAAGTCGGCCTCTAGTTTTTTGTACTTCGCATCGAGAGTTGTCGCAGATGAACTCAACTGACTGATCTTGGTCGCGGCCGCCAAATCAGAATCCTTCTTTTCTTTTTGTATTTTGGTGAGATCGTCCATGGTACTCTTCAACTTGGCATTAAGTCCCGCCTCAAGATTTGCTTTATCAGCTAGTAATTTTTTAGATTCTTCGACCGCATTTTTATAATTATTTTCAAGTTGCTTATTGGCGGCATCCAGCTTATTTTTATCAGCCAGCAATACCGAAATCATGCCCTCATTTTCTCTAAGTTTATTTGCGTTATCTTGACTACTCTTGGACAAAACGTTAATCTGATCGTCCTTGGAGCGCAACTGAGTTTGCCACTGGTTCTCCTTATTTCTTACCTCATTTTGCCAGTAATTTTCTCTATTCCTTAGCTCGTTCTGTAGTTTCGCCAACTCCGATCTATACGCATTCGTCGACATATAGGAATACGAATCGCCTGTAAATAAAGGCACGAGCAGGAAAAGGGCGACACTAACTTTCGATATATGCAGAAAAAAATAACCAAAAGGCCGCTTTTTTGCGAAGCGCAACGTCATTCAGCACGTTAATTGACGAAATACAATCACTTCTAAACTAGCAAAACACGATTAAATTTCAGTAAATACGCAGATAAGTTATTTCATACTTAATAAAATTGGCAAAACCCGGATGAAGGATGCAAGATTTTCGGTTACTTTGTTGTAAACGGGCCGACGGAGGAGCCGGTAATGAACTGCTGAACGTACGGATTATCAGTCGCCATCAATTCCTTCTTAGTTCCTTCCCAGATAATGCATCCTTCATGCAATAAACCAACCCTATCGCTAATAAATTTTAGGCTGTTTATATCGTGGGTTATCGATAGAGCTGAGATCCCCATTTCCTTAGTACATTTGACGATAAGTTCGTTGATCGTTCCACTCGTAATTGGATCAAGACCAGTCGTCGGCTCGTCAAAAAATATGACATCCGGATTAGTGGCAATCGCCCTAGCCAAGGCGACTCTTTTCTTCATTCCTCCCGATAATTCGGCAGGGAAAGCATAGGCAATTTTTTCATCCAGATCGACAGCCTCGAGCTTCTCGATAGCTATTTTATAAGCTTCCTTTGTCGATCGGCCATATCCGTATACCAAACCAAATGAGACATTGTCTACGACATTGAGACTATCAAATAAAGCTCCGCCCTGGTATAACACTCCGCACTTCAAAAGAGTCTTCAGCATCTCGGATTGCGGTAAATCGTTGATGTTCTTCCCGTTGATGCGGACAACTCCAGAATCTATGTCTATCAATCTTAGGATACATTTGATGAGGACAGATTTTCCCGTTCCAGATCCTCCGATAATCACAAATGACTCACCAGCCTGGATTTTTAAGGACACGTCCTGTAAAACTGCCTTTTTCCCAAAAGATTTTGCCAAATTTTCGACTTCGATGACGAAACTCATGTGTTATCCCTCACGATCAAAATAAAAAGAAAGTTAAAATACAATCCAAAAGCAGGATGAGTATCGAGGATGCGACAACAGAATTAGTCGTCGCCCGCCCCACTCCTTCGGCCCCCCTTTGAGAGGCATATCCATGGTAACACCCCATAAGACAAATCGTAAATCCGAAGGCAGCCCCCTTAAGCAGGCCCGAAATCACATCCCATGTATTCATGCTTGTGAAGGTATTATGAATGTAATTTGATGAATTAAATCCGAGATAATACACTCCGACTATGTAACCGCCCAATATTCCGATTACGTCATCAACGAATACTAAAAATGGCAACAAAAGACTACCCGTCAACAAACGAGGAAAGACGAGGTATTTGTGAGAATTTACCGATAACGTCGTGAGGGCGTCGATTTGCTCTGTCACCCTCATCGTTCCAATTTCGGCCGTCATGGAGGCGCCGAGCCTACCGGCCACCATCAATGCCGTCAGGACAGGACCAAGCTCCCTAGTCATGGCAATCAGCACGACCGATGGAATCGCGGCCTCGGCCGTGAATTCTGAAAACCCTACGTAGCACTGAAGCGCCATCGCGATTCCAGTGAACAATGCCGTCATGCCAACAACCGGAAGCGAAAAATATCCTATTTGCAGCGATTGCTGGGCGATCTGTTTCCAGTAGTACGGAGGCCTAATGCCCGCCAAAAGACTGTTAAATAAAAAAATCCCAACATCACCAATCGCATTCAAAAACGATATAAAAACCTGTCCAATTTTTTCTAAGAATCTAATTGCGAACACCAAAACCATCTGGAAATTAATAAACCTATATCCTATTAGTTTACTAGAAAGATCGTTTTCGGTCTACAGATCCAACAAGAGCTCTATCGATTCAGCCTATGAATCCTCCAAGGGAGAACTGTACATGCTCTTCTCCTGGAGTTCGATAACTCTACCATTGAGTTGCTCTTTCATTGCCGCGGAGGTAATATATGAGAACTTTCTACGCTCTGCAAATCTTGATGCTTTGCAGTGATTCTTATATGAAACTTAGGTTGATTTAGAAATAAATATTCGCCGATGAACAGCTACAGAGGTTTAATCCTGATTATCTCAACCCTATCCGTTAATCTTCAAATATTTTTCGAGTAAATTTTTCAATTTCTTTTCGCCAGGAGTTTTGAGGCTAAGTTCCCGTATAATGTTCATAATAGTTCCAGCTTCGAACATTATTTCTTTGAACATCAAAGTCGATTCTATACCGACCTTTGCGCCATGTTTTAACAAAAATTCTACGGCATCGATGTTACCCTTCCAAGTATATGAATATGGATTATTCTTCTTCGATTCCAAATGACAAAGAACAAGTAAAATTAGCGGAGTTCTGTCAAAACAATAATTTTTATAATTCAGATCAGCTCCAGAGTTTACCAAAAGTTTTATCACTTCAAGGTATCGGGAATCGCCAGCTTTGCAGTGTAGACAGGCCATACTAAGTGGATGCAAAATGAAGGAATTAATTTCATGATCCGAATAAAGAGGAGCCTTTAAACTATTGGGGGTCTTCAAAAGTAACCTCATTATTTCCGGATTTCCGTTTCTGGCGGCGGCCTCTAACGGCGCACTATCCTTGCATCGCGCCCCATGTGAGACCAAGAACTCCACATACGGAAGGTCATCGTTGTAGGCGGCCAAGGCCAGCAGAGTCCTGCCAAATCTATTCCATTTGCTGCCGTATTCAGCGTTGATGTCAAATTGCGGATCAGTTACCTTTTTTCTTAGCTCTTCGAGAGAGTATGGGTATGGCCGCTTTTTTTGAAGCTCTTTTTGTAGAAATTCTACGACCTTCTTGTGACCAGAATTTTTGGCAAAATCTATCGCAGTTTCCAAATTGTAAGACAAAGCTCCTATTTCTGCGCCGTGTTTAACAAGTAATTTGATTACCTCAAAGTATTGTCGCTTGTGCTTCCTTTCGGGTCCATACCAACTCAGGCCATTGGGATTTTTGAGTTTCTTGCAGGCTATCATTAGGGACGTTGGGCATTCTGCGCCGTTAATATGAAAATTGGGATTGGCATTATATTTGAAACAAAGTTTCGCGAGTTCTAAATCCCCTTGTCCAGCGGCTTTATGCAGGAGTGTGACGCATGCCATACCAGCACATGTGTTGACATCCATGCCGTTTTGAATAAAAAATTCCACGATACGCAAATCCGTTGTGTCATGCATCGGAAAATCTACGTTAAATTCTGCTTTGGCACCGTTAGCAACAAGAAATTTCACCATGTCTAAATTATCTTGCTTTGCAGCCATGGATAACAACGTCTCGTCTACATCAGTGATTAAGGATTTGGCAAACGTCCCCTCTGCATCATTGACTAAGTATCTGGCATTTATGTCAAATCCAGGAGTTTTTAGTTTTTCTTCTAGCTGCTCAATAGTATAAGAAAATGGGTGTGGTGTAACCTGAGTCGGCTTGTAAAGACAGACTAAATAAGCGACGATTAGAATCGTCACACAGCACGTGCAGAGGATTAGTTTCTTCATCCTACTAATTGCAACCTCCTATTCAAAATATAACCCTGGATCAGGAACCAACATCACAAGAGCGCGCCATGCAATCAATTTGCTCGTGTTTGCATCAAAGGCAAAGTCATTTTCATAGTATCTCGCCAGGTCTGATTCCGCCTTCACAAATGCTTGCTGACATTCCGGGGTCTCAATGATCTTCCGAATGTATCCATCTATTTTCGGGTTTTCTGATATGAAACTGCTTGGATTGAAGATGATCTGTCCGTAAATGAAGTTCAGCTGTCCCCAAATCGTATGACTAATAGATCCCAATGACTCAAATGCTTTTCGGGTTGCTTTTGCCAAAATTTCACGGTAGTGGTTAACCACTGCCTTCGGAAATGTTGGAACGGTACCTCGCCCATACTCTAAGCCACATCGTGGCAACAAATTATCACGATTCCCACCGAAATACGGTTCCGTTGCCTGCAGAAGTTCTAGTCTTTTTTTGACGATTATGCAAGGAATAGCGTAAAAAGCAGGATGTGTATTCACTATGCCACAGGAACTAACGATCCTCAAAATGTTAATCATGGATTCTGTTGATCCATCAAAAGAGGGTCTTTCGCTGGATAACAATCCGAAACCATCAGGGTCTTTTATCTTAGCTTTGGCGATTAATTTATCGGTAATTGCCTTAATTTTTGCATCGTTTGAGTGGGCCTTATTCTCGAATACATACAAAAACAGGGCATAATCCACTTGTCCAACATCAGATGTATCGATCGCTAAAATCTGTTCACTCTTTTCTAATTGGGTCTGGCAACGATCCCAAAACTCCGAATTGATTTTCATTTTGTCGGGAGTGTAATTGCACGAGGTAAAAATTATTGTCAGCAACAACCAGGACAGATACCGTAATTTCCTCGAGCTATTCATGGCTTTTATCCCCATGTCACCCGACTCATTATAACCGATATGGAAAGAGTACCTGGATCGGTGCTCATCGAAAATGACCCCATTTTAAATGCACAATACAGGTATTGCACCAATAAAACAACGATTAAAATCGCTATGTAGTACGCGCGGAAGGTTAATTTCTTCATCTCTTTGCCCACTTCCGTAATAACTCCGTAACCTCTCCGGCGTTTT
>JAITFF010000039.1 GCA_031281515.1 Holosporales bacterium
TTTAACCGCAGTATCTACTACTCGTATTCCTAAAACAGACAACTCAGCAATTTTGCCGGTTGATTTGTATGCTTCTGCCAATGCTTCCAACGTAGAGCTATCTGGTTTTTGGAACAGTAAGCGGAATCCAGCGAAGTTCTCGGTTTCTTTTGTCATCTGGATATCAGTAAGTTTAAATTCCTTAAATTGGGCTTTTACATCATCACCAAAAGACACTATTAACAAAACTAAATGTCTCATCAGGCCAGGTTTATCTCCAGGATTAAGATTGTAACGCCTCTGGATCACTAGGAAATCCAGCGAATCTTCTATAAACTGTTCTACTTCGAACTCTGACAACTTGTCTTTATTCAACAAAGCAAAAAACCTTTTTGCTCGTTCAGCAGCACCTTTTTCAAGTTTTTCCTTCTCATCCGGAATCATCTTAGTCCACGTCGCTGCATTTGCTGAATACGTAAACACAGCTGGTAACATACAACAAATAACAATTGAAGCAAAAAATTTCTTAAATGATATCATACAAAAACAGCGCCTCATTTGTAATGGTACTTTCATTATACTGTATTCCTCATCAAATCACAATATTTACCACCCGATTTCTAATAGTGATAATTTTTTTAATTAAGGGTTTCTGTATAGAATCACCGACTAATTCGATTGCCATAGCCTCGAGAACAGTTTCATCAGTGTCTTTATTTACATCAAAAGTCTTGCGTAATCTTCCATTAACCTGAATGGCTATTGTAACATTACTCACAGTCGCCAGTTTTTCATCTATTTCTGGCCACGCCGTCTCCTGCAGTAAATCCGAAGTTTCTCCGATAATCTTCCACATTTCGTGGCAGATATGTGGGGTTATTGGGGATAGCGCTTTAATAAAACTTTTGAATGCAAATTTCAGGGATTCGCTAGTCTCGGTCTTCAATCCAGCCTCGATCTCATTGAACAGTTCTCGAATGAAGGCGACGGCCTTGTTTAGCGATACAGAATCGTACGCCTCCGAAATCTTTTTGAGGTAAATATGAGTGGTCTTGAGTAAAGAGTCCGAGCCATCCAGTTGACCAGCCGTTTCACCAAAAATAAGATTAAAAGTCTTCCATACCTTATTCAGGAATCTCCACGAGCCGTCTAAAGCATCGGTATTCCAGTCAAAATCCTTTTCCGGGGGAGTATCGGAGATGATAAATAACCTAGCGGCATCGACTCCATGGGAATCTATGATAATTTGAGGATTCACAATATTCTTTTTGGATTTACTCATTTTTTCTATCGAATATTCCGCAACCTCTTTCCCAGTCTTATCGACGAGTTTCCCGCCGTTATCTCGACTCACTTCGTCCGGATAAACCCACTCTCCAGCCGAATTTTTGTACGATTTATGGCAGACCATCCCCTGAGCCAAAAGTTTTGAGAATGGAATATTGCTGGAAATATACCCCATATCTCTCAGGGCCATCATAAAAAATCGGGCGTACAGTAGGTGGAGAACGGCATGTTCCACTCCACCGACGCAAATATCAACTGGCATCGCCGCGTCGGCAATGCTTTTATCGATCGGATCATCATAATCCGGACACAGGTACCTTAAAAAATACCACGACGATTCAAAAAAAGTATCGAGAGTATCGGTATCCCTGACAGCCTCCTTCCCGCATATCGGACATTTCACGAATCGCCATGTAGGATGTTTTTCGAGTGGATTACCGCCGGTACCAATCTCAACATCATCAGGAAGGAAAACTGGAATTTCTGCCGGAACGATACCACACGACGGACAATGAACGATCGGGATCGGACAGCCCCAATACCGCTGTCTTGAAACTAACCAATCCCTCAATCTGTAGGTAACCTTGCCCTTTCCAACTCCAATCCTCTCGATATGTTTGATCATCTGGATTTTTGCTTCACGAACATTTAACCCATCTAGGAAGGAAGAATTGATGAGTACTCCGTCCCCTGAGTACGGTAACTCTTCTTCGGCCTTCGAAGCTATAACCCTGAGAATCGGTAGATTATATTTTTTGGCGAATTCAAAGTCTCTTTCGTCGTGAGCTGGACAGCCGAAAATAGCCCCCGTTCCGTAATCCATCAGAACAAAATTCGCTATATAAACTGGTAATTTTCTACCATCAACCAGGAAACACTCTGCACTTAAAGGGGTCCTCCAACCTTTTTTCTCGGCCTTAGCGATGGCTTCCTCCGTAGTTGCTCCTTTTTTGCAATTATCGATGAACTTTGCGATCTCAGGATCATCTTTGGATAAGTCGATGGCGATCTCATGATCTGGAGAAATGGCAATAAAAGAAGCTCCGAATAAAGTATCGGGTCTCGTCGTGAAGACAGGAATTACCCGATCACTACCAGCAATCTTAAAGTTGATGATGGCTCCCTCAGATCTGCCGATCCAATTCTCCTGCATCTTCAGAACCTTATCCGGCCATTTCCCTTCCAATTCTTTCAGTCCAGATAAAAGCTCTTCGGCATAGGCAGTAATCCGGACAGACCACTGCTCCAGGACTTTCTTCTCAACTGGAGCTCCAGACCTCCATCCCAGCCCATCGATGACCTGCTCGTTGGCTAGGACGGTCTGATCAACCGGATCCCAATTAACGTAAGACTTTTTTCTGTAAATCAGCCCCATTTTAAGAAGATCCAAGAAAATCTTCTGCTCCATCGCATAATACTCTCTACTACACGTACTGATTTCTCTGGCCCAATCGTACAGATATCCGAAAGCTTTCATCTGCTCCTTCATGGATTCGATGTTTGCCTCAGTCCAGGTCTTTGGATGCCCCCCCGACTGCATCGCTGCATTTTCGGCGGGC
>JAITFF010000003.1 GCA_031281515.1 Holosporales bacterium
GATACTCCAGTTTCGATTGCCAAAAAAGCCTCCAAATTGAGCAGTAAGTACGATGTAACGATATACGATACAGCCGGACGATTACACGTTGATACTGAAATGATGAATGAGGTCAAGCAAATTAATGGGATAGTCGAACCCGATGAGATTCTTCTCGTTATCGACAGTATGATGGGGCAAGATGCTATCAATACCGCGAAGACTTTTCACGAAGAGTTGAATCTGTCCGGTCTGATCTTAACTCGCGTCGATGGCGACAGCCGGGGCGGGGCCGCCCTATCGGCAAAATATGTGACAAATTGCCAGATAAAATTCATATGTACTGGCGAAAAAATCGATGATATTGATGTTTTCCATCCAGATCGCATAGCTTCACGAATTCTCGATAAGGGAGATGTACTGAGTTTCGTAGAAAAGGCGATGAATGAGGAAACCTTGTCAGAAATTCAAGATATTCCGACGGGAAAGAAATTCGACCTCAATGGAATGGAAAAATATCTGAAACAGATGGAAAAACTGGGCGGACTTGGCGGCTTTTTGAAATTCCTGCCAGGTATTAATAAAATTAAAGAGCAACTACAGCAGGCCAATATCTCCGATAAAATGCTAGCTCGGCAAATTGCGATCATCAGATCGATGACGAAACTTGAGAGGAGAGATCCCAAAATCCTGAACGCTTCGAGGCGGCGCCGAATAGCCGCAGGCTGTGCCCAGCCTGTCTCAGAGGTGAACAGACTAATAAAACAGTTTGATCAAATTAAGATGATGATGTCGAAATTATCCAACAACCCCGGAATCATGCAGAAAATGTTCAATAAGTCGGAGAGATGACTCAAGAGAGTGATCGATACAATTTTTGTATGAAAATTGGGCTCGAATTTAGTACATTGCCATAGGTTCTGGAGTTTTCTTTTTTTGAGAGCTATTTGGGCTGCTATGACCAATTACGTCCCGGATAAAAATATCAACTTCATCATTCTTGCGGGAGGACTTGGAACTCGAACTCAGTTCGATTGCCCGAAGATGTTTCTCGAGCTCGCTGGACAGCCCATCATCCGGTATCTCATAAATCTCTGCTCGAAGTTCAGTGATACGATAATATCCGTAGTATCTCCTCGGATTGAGGGACACGAACTCTTCGCCGGGAGTATCCAGGTAGTCCAGGAAAATCCAAAAGGGACTGGAGATGCCGTCAAGACAGCGATCCCGCTCATAGATTCAGAAAACGTCATCATCCTATGCGCGGATACCCCTCTAATCGAACCGCGCCACATCGAGTTACTCATGAGCACTGATGGTGATGCCGCATTCATAGCATGTAAAATTCCAGATGATATGCTCGACATGCCGTATGGGCGTATTGTGTGTGACGGGTACAGATTCGTCAAGATAATCGAACACAAAGACCCAGACTATGCCCCTAACTTATTCAGGTATGCGAATAGTGGGATGTATAAAATGAAGATTAACACTTTAAAGGATGGAATAACTAAGCTTAGTCCAAATCAAGCCTCCGGCGAATGCTATTTAACCGATCTACTACATATTTTATCGGCTGAAGGGAAAAAAATTTCAGTTATAAAAACCGACGAATACTGGCCATTTCACGGAATTAATACACTGGTAGATCTCTCCTACGCCGAATCAAACGTGCAAAAAAGACTACGGAATAAATTCATGATGAATGGTGTAAAATTACTTGACCCAAACTCCGTCTATTTTTCGTTCGATTCCGAGGTAGCAGCGAACGTCACGATAGAGCAAAATGTTGTAATAAAGAGGGGAGTTACCATCAATTCCGGTGCAACTATCAAATCTTTCTGTTATCTGGAAAATTGTGTGATCATGGAAAAGGCTACGGTTGGACCATTCGCCAGGATAAGGGATAATTCCGTCGTATTGGATGAAGCCATAGTCGGAAATTTCGTTGAAATAAAGCAATCTAGGATCGGATGTGAGGCCAAAGTGAAGCACCTGTCTTACGTGGGTGATACCCACGTTGGATACAGAACTAACATAGGTGCTGGAACAATTACTTGCAACTTTGATGGCGTGAGAAAACACAAATCGGTAATAGGGGATAACGTCCTAGTCGGATCGAATTGCTCGATAATCTCTCCGATTAAGATCGGGGATGAGGCATTAATAGCGGCCGGAAGCGTCATAACTCAAGATGTACCCGAAGACACCCTCGCCATTTCCAGAACTAATCAACAAAATCATAAAAACAGAGCGTCCGAGATCCTAAATAAAAAAAAATCAAATAAGAGTTACAGCGCAAATCAAGGTTAACACATTGGTCTTGCCTTGAGATAGAGATTAATACATAATGGTCGTCTGTGGTTGTCTCCTTCGTCTAGGGGTCTAGGACACCGCCCTCTCACGGCGGCAACACGGGTTCAAATCCCGTAGGAGATGCCAGGTTTGCGTAGTCGACATAATGGCGGAAATCAATTGAGGGGCGCCTAGCTCAGGTGGTAGAGCAACTGACTCTTAATCAGTGGGTCGCAGGTTCGAATCCTGCGGCGCCCACCATGGTCATATGAGACTGCGATCTGTCTTCCTGTACTGAAGCAGATTTTTCCTGCATTTTTGCTGTATCACTGATTGTTGCTGCCTTGGCGCGAGTTTAACACAGGCAGGTCCTATTTGCGGAACCATTGTTTTCTTAATGTCTCAGCGCACCATCAATCTGATCACTTAAATTGCGATCTGGATAACCATTATTCTGGAGAAGTCTCCTTGAGGACAGTTTTCAGAAGATTCGGGAGCAGATCGTCCTCCAGGTGCAATTTAATACTGATCACCGTCATTTCGTGCTTGAAGACGTCTGGAACTTTAACGTAATCCTTCATAGTCGTCACCAAGATAGCTCCCGCGTTTTTGGCCGCTTTAATTAGCTTTTGTGATTCGGTTATCGTATACGGATGATGATCAGCGAATGCTATAAAATCTTTGACGTTAAGGCCGATCTCATCCAGGGTTTTCCTGAATTTTTCTGGATACCCGAGTCCGCAAAACCCAATCACATTATTGTTATCAAATTTGCGAGTACCAACGACCTTCATCTTCGCATGGCCTAGCGGAATGTTTGGTCTGATCCGATGAAGTCTATCTTCCAATGACTCGTTCTTCTCCCCGATGATTAGGACGACGTCAGACTTTTTGAGACCAGATTCGACGGTTTCCCTAAGCGGGCCCGCCGGAAATAATCTCTCATTCCCAAATTCTTGCCCAGAATCAACGACCATAATCCTAAAATCCTGCACTAGAGAATTGTTCTGAAACCCATCGTCTAGGACGAGGACATTGGCTCCCGCTAGGATTGCTGCTCGAGCAGAATTGAGCCTATTCTTGCCAATCCAGGTCGTAGCAACGTTGGCCG
>JAITFF010000009.1 GCA_031281515.1 Holosporales bacterium
CTGGAATTATTGTGGAATTACAAGCCGAAGTTGGACTCGTTATTAGTTCAATATTAACTTGTAACACTATTCTCAATTCGCTGGCCGTATCTCTCGCGAATACATTATGTATCGACGCGTTCGGAGAATCTGCCATATTCTATTGCCCAATAATCATCAGCATTTTCATCGTTTTATTTGCAGAAGTACTGCCGAAAATACTTACTATTTCTAATCCAGAAAATATTCTATTGCCATCAGCATATTTTATAAAATACACATACCTAATCTCGAGACCACTGAACAATATAATTGGCATAGTCGCAAAAAAGTTAATCTCAATAGTAAAGTCGTCGTCATGTGGCGATGATGCATATGCTTCCTCATTGGAAGAATTGAGGGGAGTTATCGATCTCCACGATGGTCCAGACGTAGAGGAAGCCAAACAGGAAAAGGCAATGATGCAGAATGTCCTGGATCTTGGCAGCGTTGCCGTAAGTAATATTATGATTCACCGCAAGTACGTGACGATGCTATGTGCAGACGATGAAACCGACACCATCATCGAGCAGATAATAAATTGCCCGTTTACTAGGATTCCAATCTGGAGTGGCAATCAGGACAATATTATTGGGATTCTCCATATTAGAGATTTATTGAAGACTTTGCGAGCTGGTGGCATTCCCGATAAAAAGGATATTCTTGAGGTCGCTTTGAAGCCGTGGTTTATACCGGAAAACAATGATCTTCTGGATCAGCTACAAGCCTTCAGATCCAGGCGAGAACATTTTGCGGTCGTAGTCGATGAATATGGAAGCTTTATCGGGATCGTTACTCTCGAAGATATTATCGAAGAGATAGTCGGTGAAATTTCTGACGAACATGATGTAAACCAGTTTACCGGAATTCGCCAACAAGGAAATGGATCGTACATCATCGATGGATCCGTAAATATTCGGGATCTCAATCGGGAGATCGGATCGAAATTCAGGAATGACGTTGCTGCAACTCTTGCTGGACTTGTCATTAATTCCATCGGTATAATCCCGGAGGTTGGCCAAACGTTCCTGTTATTTGGGTATAAATTCGAGATATTGAGGAAGCAGAGGAATCAGGTTACCCTGCTGAAGGTTACTCGACTGCCGGACGATGAAAGGAGAGACAATGCTGAAGAATGATAACGTTTTAACGTCTTTGGAATTTGATCACGCCGAAAAGATTGTTGTGTTTTTGCACGGTTACGGTTCGAGCTGGGAATACTTTCCGGAATCCAATAAGTTGTATTTGGCTAATGAGCTGAAAAATACGGTTATTTGCGCTCCGAATGCTCCATTTGTATGTGACGCTGGGCGTGGATATCAATGGTTTAAGCTTAGGGATATGTCATATCAGGAGATAAGACAGGGGTTAGATACGGTCGCTACTATGCTCGCCGATTATATCGATGAAGTATCGGATACCTACCAGTGTGATATCGTCAGCGTCGTTGGTTTTTCCCAGGGAGCAATGCTGAGTTTCGAAACGTTGTATCATGCGAAGAAAGTGTCGAAAATAGTGGCATATGCTGGAATGTTCGTTCCAGCCCCTGATAGGCCAATCATCGCGAAATCTGCGAGAGTCCTGATCGTGCATTCGTTGGATGATCAATCAGTTCCGTATACAAACGCGAACTTAGCCAAAAACAACCTCGAAGCGATCGGGGTCCAATCTCGGATCATAACGTATGATGGCATTGGCCACTCGATTTCGATCGACGGATTGGAAGCTGGCGTGCGGTTTATTAACGAAACCAATCTGGCTACCTAACCGAAAATTTAGCTCGTAGCCTCTGAAAGCATGATACGAGGACTTCGTCCTTGAAGATGAGGAGGGAGGCCGCATATACGGCCATCCCCAGAAAGGAAATTGTGAAGATCCCAATCGCCTGAAGCAGGATTCCATCAGCCGATTTTATTAGTACCAATTTCAGAAGCTCCAGTGAAAAGAGCATAATAATCGATGCGATTAAAATTTTCTTGAATCCAGAGATAACGAGCGTTGATCTGCACGATCTATGATACATGACATAAAAATTGACGAAACCGGATACTGACGTGGATATCGCAATCCCGAGCCCCTGAAATGGAATCATCAGAATTAGGCTTAGGATCACATTAACTGCGATCGATGTTAGGGCCGCAATGATGGGGGTCTTCGTATCCTTCTGGGCACACAGCACGGAAGACATAATCTTAGCGGCGACGTAGGCCGGGAGCCCTATCGCAAATATTTTCAAAATGTTTGCCGTATTCTGCACAGATTCTTCCGAGAACCGTCCGTGTCCATAAAGGATCGAAATTAGATAATATGCTAGGGATATCAGCCCCATAACGGCAGGCAAGGTCACTCTCAACGTCAAGGATAACGCGTCATTTTGGACTTTAATCACCTGATCTGGTCTACCCTGTGAGACCCTTTTCGATATTTCCGGAAGAAGGACTACACCCATCGAGATCCCGAAAAGGGCCAATGGCAGCTGGATAAATCTATCAGCAAAGTATATGTAGCTAATCGTTCCAGTCGGTAAGATCGAACCTAATAACGAGTCGATTAATACATTAATCTGAGCTACTCCTGCTCCAGCCAAAATTGGTAGCAACTTCCTGAAAAACTGTTTTATTTTATGGGTAAATTTAAATCGCGAAAACAGAGGGATTTTGATTCCATAATGCCTAAAACACCAGTAGAACCAGCAGAATTGAAAAATTCCGGCCAATAATACTCCGTAGGAAACACTGCGGCCAGGGGGTAAAACGTTCCTCCCCAGGAGGAGTGAGGATATCAGCACGATATTAACCAAGGCTGGCGCTATCGCAAAGGCGAAGAATCGGTTTTTTGCGATTAGGATGCCGCTGTATACAGACGAAAGAGATATAAACACAATACTCGGAAAGATGATTCTAGTAAATTCGATGGCTAATACAAATTTTTCCTGATCATTACAAAATCCAGGAGCCATTATAGAGACAAATTCTTTGGCAAAAACGAAAACCAGCAACATTAAAAATATAGTTGCATAAAAAATGATTGTAAAAATTCTCGAAGCAAAATATCCGGAGGCTTTAATCTTTCCGGAAGAGGAATAGTCAGTGTAATACGGAACGAATATCGATTGAAATCCACCTTCGGCAAAGAATTTCCTGAAAAAACTCGGAAATTTGAAGGCTATTAAAAATGCATCCATTTCCGCACTGGCGCCTAAAAAATGTGAAAACGCAGCTTCTCTAAAGATTCCAAAAATTCTACTAACGACCGTTAATCCACTGACCGTAAAAAATTTACGTCCTATTCCCACAGATAAAATACTAATTCTCGAACTGATCTGGCACAGTATACTCAACTTCATCTAAAAAAAACCATTTTCGGGCAAATCTCATTTCGTGTTGCAACTTAGTTAAAAATAATTTGTCAGAAAGTGCATCGGTACAGTAGTCTTTGAACTGTGTGAGATGTATATGTCAGATGTTAAACAAAGTGCTAAAGGGCGTAGTCGTCGTTGAATCTCCGGCAAAGGCCAAAACGTTGGGATCATATTTGGGGGATAGCTATAAGGTCATCGCTAGTTATGGCCACATCAGGGATTTAGTTTCCAAGAACGGATCAGTCGATACGGACGATCATTACAAAATGCTTTGGGAATTTAATGACCGAGGCAAGAAACAGATTAAAGAAATATCAGATTCCTTAAAACAGTCCGATAATCTATTTCTGGCGACCGACCCGGATCGGGAGGGAGAGGCAATATCTTGGCACATCCTCGAATCATTAAGATCAAAGAAAGCCCTGGCCAACAAGAATGTTCATAGAGTAGTTTTCCACGAGATTACAAAATCCGCCGTAACGAATGCTTTTAATTCTCCAGACAGGATTAATCAAAACTTGGTTGATGCGTATTTGGCTAGAAGGATTCTGGATTATTTGGTTGGTTTTTCGCTGTCACCCGTATTGTGGAGAAAAATGCCCGGTGCCAGATCGGCCGGTAGGGTCCAATCTGTTGCCCTCAGGCTAATCGTCGAGCGGGAAATTGAAATTCAGGCGTTTATTACGGATGAGTATTGGAGTGTTCATGCCGATTTCCAGGCGAAACTTGGTGGCTTTACAGCGAATCTTGTCGTCTTCGATGGGACTAAGCTCGAAAAACTGGACATTAAAAACGAAGAGACAGCCAGTAAAATCAAATCGGAATTGGAAAAGAAACGCTACAACATCTCGTCAATTGAAAAAAAGAAAGTTAAGCGAAGCCCGTACGCTCCATTCACAACCTCGACCCTCCAACAAGAAGCCGTCCGAAAACTCGGCTTTAGTGCAAAAAAAACGATGCAGATAGCACAGAAACTGTACGAAGGAATTTCTGTGGATGGCTCTCTGCAGGGGTTGATAACGTATATGCGAACCGATAGCACGGCGATGGCATCTGAGGCCGTCGATGGAGTGAGGGAATTTATTCTATCAGAGTATGGTTCTTCTTATCTCCCGAAAACACCGAAAGTTTATAAGACGAAGACGAAAAATGCCCAGGAAGCTCATGAGGCTATCCGACCGACATCTTTCACGAGATCTCCACAGTCCATCAGAAAGTACGTATCCAGCGATGAGTTTTCCCTGTACGAACTCATCTGGAAACGAGCCGTTGCCTCGCAGATGGAAAACGCCCTCATCGACCAGGTATCTGTTGAGGTCGTTTCTG
The DNA here is from genome assembly GCA_031281515.1 of Holosporales bacterium. Taxonomy (GTDB): domain Bacteria; phylum Pseudomonadota; class Alphaproteobacteria; order RUG11792; family RUG11792; genus JAIRNI01. The sequence goes on from JAITFF010000009.1 coordinate 4,706, forward strand.
ATGACGGAACCGCAAAATTCCGTGCCTCTGGTTCTACGATTGCATTCGATGGTTTTTTAAAATTATACGTCGAATCTCGCGATGATAATACCGATGAGCAATCTGAAAAAAACCTACCGTCCTTAGCAGAGGGAGAGATTTTGGATCTTCGCGGGATTAATTGCGAGCAGCATTTTACTCAACCACCTCCGAGGTTTAATGAGGCGAGTTTGGTGAAAAAGCTAGAGGAGCTTGGAATTGGCCGTCCATCGACTTATGCTACGATCATCAACGTCTTACAAGAGCGAAATTATGTTTCTCTTCAGAAACGAGTTTTCATCCCAGAAAGCATCGGGTTCCTCGTTACTTCATTTTTGAGGAATTTCTTTGAAAAATATGTCCAGTACGGCTTCACGGCCGATCTAGAGGAAGAACTCGACGAGATTTCGAATGGTAACCTCGTTTGGGAAACGGTTCTAGATAAATTCTGGATCGAGTTTACCAAAGTGATTTCGAAGGCCCAAGAACTGACGATCACTGAAGTTATCAATACAGTCGAAAAAGATCTGAACGATTACGTTTTTAGGGATATCGAGGAAACGAGGACATGTCCAGTATGCGGAAAGGGGAAACTGCATTTAAAACTGGGAAAATACGGCGCTTTCCTGGGATGCTCATTATATCCAGATTGTAAGTTTACTAGACGTTTGGGAAACAAAGATAACGGAAATAATAACTCTCAGGCTATGGGAGATATGGAGAGGCCTAATAAAGTAGAGATCGGGAAGGATCCGAATAATAACAATGACACCATTTTTTTGAAAAAAGGCCCATTTGGATACTATTTTGAATGGGAGAAGACGAAAGATAAGAGGAGCGGAAAAGAGAAGAAGCCAAAAAGATTGTCAGTTCCAAAATTTATCGAAGATCCCACGATCTTAAAGATTGAGGATGCAATAACTCTCGATAATCTACCGAAAACTCTGGGAAAACATCCAAAAACCGGAACGGAAATTCAGTTGATATTGGGTAGATTTGGGCCGTACTTAAAAATTGGAGATCAATCTCATAAGCTCGAAAAAACGGCGGGATTCATCGGGATCACCCTAGAGGATGCCCTAAAAATTTCGGAAGAATCATGATAGCTTATAAAAAACAAATCTCGATCTGTCGATTCTGTCTTTTGCGTCTAATCTGGTGTTTATCTTTTTTTTTGTACGTGGGCCCTGCGCACCATGCGGAATTGGATTGCCATGCTGACGCGAAGGGGGTATACTGATCGCTGAAGTGTTTGTGCTCTTTTTTAAGCCTTGAAGATATTAATGCTCGGCTTCCAGTCGTTCGGAATTTCCATTCCCATTTAATATTTGCGTAAAAGGGGTACAAGAGTTGGTAGTATGCTGCCTCAGGGCGGTTGTTGTAGTGTTTAAGGAGACGTTCGAAGAATGACGACTGGAAAAGTTAAGTGGTTCAATTTTAGCAAAGGGTATGGCTTCATTCAGCCTGATGATGGAGGAGATGATATTTTTGTTCACATCAGTGCCCTCGAAAAATCTGGAATTAACGTCCTCAATGAGGGACAAAGCGTTGGATATGAGACGATGTCAAGGAACGGAAAAGTTTCAGCGGTAAATTTGCAACTGAGAGATTAAAAAAGAATTAAAGTAAAACGTTTGAAAGGGCGAGGAGATTGCATCTTCTCGCCGTTTTTTTTATGTTAACCTCAGCTTCTCATAACAAAGTAGTTTCTTGAAAGTCTATTAAGAGCAGCAAACTCAACCGGAGGTTTCTTAATCGGCGAGATCATGGCGTACACGTTATGCAGCGGTCTCCACCCCAAACCTTCAGAGAATCAGAACTTCTGGAAGGCGACACGGAACACAGAAGCGCAGCGTACTTTTGGACGTACGTGAGCATTCGAGCATCGGATTAATATACAAGACGACTGATTGT
>JAITFF010000043.1 GCA_031281515.1 Holosporales bacterium
CTCTCAGGCAATGGATAGAGAAATCCTCAAACAGAATAACGCATTAGATGATGCTAATACCTTTTTGATTATTCTCAAGGAAACAGCTCGTAGTTCTCCGGTATCCCAGCTATTTAACCTCAGTTTCGTATAAGTACCGAAGAAAAACAGGAGCAGAACGCATAAAGTACGTATTATTTTCAATAGATCTATTGCGAAAGGTTTGTAATGCCAATATCCGGAGATTTTGCCCTCCTCTGGCCATACTGCCAAAATTTTTTCCCATTTCAAGCCCCGTACAGCGCGATTTAGGGGCGTCCAATACTAAATCCCGAACCCCGAAATGTGGAGGCGATTTTGAAGTTTTGCAGCAGCTCCAGTGAAAACATTACGTTGCGATTCTGCTCTGCTGGTAGAGATTTTCACTTATGCTGATGATTTTTGCAAAATATTTAAAGAACACATAGAACAATTTGCGATAGAAAATAGTCGTAAGAAAAGGAGAAATAGAGCGTTTAAATATGGGTGTCTCTGAAATAATGACAATTATAATTATATTTCATACGAGAGCTCTATCGATTCAGCTGAATTATGCACATAATTCCGTCCCCAAAATAATACTTGACCCTATGATGTAATCACTCGTATCAGGCTACTTATCAGAATTATTTGGGGGCTGTTTCTTTCCATCCGATTCCCCGATTAGTTGAAACGCTCTGGGGCCTATTCTTTCGACTAATTCATTAGTTATTTCCGCTCCTGTCAGCTCAAGTTTTCTCACATCCGCCTTTGATACAAATGAACCATTTGGCATTTTATAATACCCATTGAATAAATCCGTATAAGTTTGGATGATAAAACGCCAGACGGAGTTTTGCATAGCTAATAAGTTATTCGTTAGCGGATCAATCGCGGGACCGGATTTCACGGGTCCGCTTATCAAGCTCGCGGTACTCAATAAAACCACCATTTTGCGGATTGCGGCCATCGTCTCACCCAACCTTTTAATACAATCTTCTAATCAAGGATATTCTGCCATTTATTTCTTAAGTTTCAGTTAAGGCCAAAGTGATACACAGTGTATAATCGCAATTACTCAGAACAAAAAAAACACAATTACATCAAAAAAAGGACGGGTCTAAACTAACCCGCCCCACAATTTAACACATTGATTATTTATAAGGCGTTTAGTTTCTCCGTGCATTCCTTCCTGATCTTTGCTGCCTCTTTAGACTTCACTCGCGAGCTCCCTTTATCGGCCTTCTTTTTACTACCGTCAGCACTCTGTACTTCATTGCTGCCTGTTGGTTCCTCGACATTCGATTTGTTCGCTAACACATCAGGAACTACTGGCTCTGCTTCGTCGGTTCCGTTAACCTGCTCCTCCGCTACGGCGAGGCCGGTCAAAAGAGATAAAACCACCGAAAACATGCTAATCCTATTCATCTTAATTTCTCCCAAAAAAAACTAATGCTCATTCCTCGAAGCTCTCTGAGCATCGCTAGACAAATTTGATTCTACCTTTTTTATCGTGAAAAGTCATAGAAATTTGATTTATATACCCTGCATAATCACCATTCTGTTGCTCCATTATCACTCATTGATCGAATCCGCATGGAGTACAGCTACGGAAGTTTGCTGGGATTGACCCATGAACCAGCTAAATGTTACTATTCGACAGTCGTCGTGGCGGCCCCGTCGTTTTGGTGTGGAGGAGTCTCTGCTCACTATTCCTCGCCGAGAAGCTTGGCAGAACCCAGGAGCTGAGCCTTTCGTTGTCATTAAGAACGTCTCGAAGGAGTATGATCGTGTTACGCCCCTCAGAAACGTTTCCCTCTCGATTTACAAGAATGAGTTGTTTTCTCTTCTTGGAGGATCCGGTTGTGGGAAAACCACTCTGCTGCGGATCCTAGCCGGTTTCGAGAGACCTTCATCTGGGAAGGTATTTATTGATGGAGTAGACATCACCAACATTCCGGTGTTTAAGCGTCCGGTCAACATGATGTTTCAATCGTACGCCCTTTTCCCTCATCTCAATGTTTTCGATAATATCGCCTTCGGGCTAAAACAGGACAAGCTTTCGAAGACGTTAATCAATGACAAGGTAAAAGAAATCACCAAGTTGGTTAATCTCTCCGGCTTTGAGGGCAGTTTCCCAGACCAGCTATCTGGCGGGCAAAAACAACGAGTAGCCCTGGCGAGATGTTTGGTAAAGCAACCTAAGTTACTTCTGCTGGATGAGCCGATGGCCGCCCTCGACAAGAGTTTAAGGGAGGTGACCCAATTTGAGCTAGTCAACATTCAGGAACGCATTGGGGTTACCTTCATCCTGGTAACTCACGATCAGGGAGAGGCGATGACAATGTCGAGCAGGATGGCCGTAATGGAAGAAGGTAAGATCAAACAAGTGGGGGCACCTCACGATATCTACGAATTCCCGAACTCGAAGTACGTCGCTGAATTTGTGGGGAGAATCAATTTCTTTGAAGGAATCGTACTGGAACATCAATTGGATCAAGTCCTGATCGAATCTTCGGAGATTGGGTGTGTTTGCAATGCAACCCTCGCCGGAACGGTTCCCGTCGGAACCAGAGTAACCTACGCCGTCAGGCCAGAGAAAATTATGATGTCGACCTTACGGCCTGCATATCCCAGGAATTGGGTTAAGGGCGTCATTAAGGAGATTGCTTATCTGGGACATATATCCACGTATCACGTACAGATAGCCTCCGGGAAGGTAGTGGTCGCAACCCTCCCGAACCTCCTACGACTTGATGACAGAAACTTTCAGTGGGAAGATGAGGTATACTTGTTCTGGCGAGCAGAAAATAGCATAGTGCTGACGACATGAATTTAGGGGAATCGTCCGGAGTTCAGCGGGCCTTAGATGCCGTAAGGAATAGCGCCCTATATAAAAGCGTGAAGAACGTGAAGTTTTTCTTGGCGCTATTGCCGCTATCGTGGCTCATTTTATTCTTCTTAATCCCTGTCATGGTGATCCTGAAGATTAGTTTCGCAAATTCGGTATTTGGTATTCCTCCATTTTCTGAGGTATTTAAATGGTCCGCGAATAACATCATTGAAATTACATTAAATATCCAGAATTATCTTAATATCATGGGTGATTCTTACTACATACAATCATTCATTAATTCGGCGATCCTCGGCACAATTACGACCGTCACGTGTGCAGTCTTCGGATTTGCGATGGCCTACGGGATACACTGCGTCCGCGATGGCTTGCGTACCCCTCTACTGTTACTGGTTTCGTTATCGTTTTGGACATCATTTCTAATCAGGGTATATTCATGGATCAACATGTTGAGTGCCCACGGAGTAGTCAACAGCTTCCTTATCAGGATTGGGCTGATCGATGAGCCAATCCGGTTTATCGGTAACTACTACATGGTATGTATAGGATTAATATATTGTTACCTTCCATTGATGATATTTCCGATCTATTCCGCTTTGGAAAAAATCGACAAATCGTGCGTAGAGTCAGCATGGAATCTTGGATGTAGTATATCCAGAACTTTTTGGACATTAATATTACCGGTGTCTAGTAGTGGCCTGAAGGCTGGGTGCCTATTAGTCGGAACAGCATCCCTCGCGGAATTCGTGATTCCAGAGCTCCTTGGTGGATCGGATTCGTTAACCTTCGGCAGAGTTTTATGGATGGAATTTTTTAACAATTTAGACTGGCCGATGACTTGCGCTTTGTCTATTTCGATAATAGCGTTATTCGTTATTCCATTATTTATATGCAGAGATCGAGAAAGAGAACGGAACTAACGCCAATTTTCAGATCTTTTTTTTCAAGTTGCCCATCTAGTTGGTTTTTTTGTATAATCCACTGTTGTTGATTCCCACACATGTGAAGAGTTCGTCGATGAGTACTATCGAAAGAGTGAAAGAAATTATTGTGAACAGCTTGAAGATTGACAGCAGTAAGGTTGTTGAATCTGCGAATTTCAAGGATGATCTCGGATTAGATAGCTTAGAGCAAGCCGAGCTTATCATGGAATTCGAAAGAGAGTTTGATTGCGAAATTCCAGAAGACGCAGCCGAAAAAATCATCACGGTTGCCGATGCAGTAAAATATCTCGATTCGATAGACGAGTAGAACGGAGTACGATATTGAGGAGGAGAGTCGTAATTACCGGAATTGGGGCCGTCTCTCCGCTCGGTTGTACCGTTACTGAGCTTTGGGATGGATTGGTCTCCTCAAAATGCGGCGTAAGGGTCATAGACACTTTCGATACTTCTGGCATTACGGCTAAGATTGCCGGAATGATCCCGGTCGATGTGAAAAATGGATTCAATCCGGATGTTTACCTTACTCCCGGAGAACAACGAAAAATTGATAAGTTTATAATTTACGCGATAGCAGCAGCCGATCAAGCCATTCGAGATTCTGGATTTTTTTCGCTTACCGATGAGGAAAGGTCGAGGACCTCCGTTTTCATCGGGTCAGGTATCGGAGGAGTCTCGCGATTATACGATACATCAGTTACCCTGTTCTCTGAGGGGGCAAGGCGTGTTTCTCCGTTCTTTATCCCATCCGTTCTGTGTAATCTAGCTTCCGGCCACGTCGCTATTAGGCACCGTTTAACTGGATGCAATTTCAGCATCGTTTCAGCTTGCTCCTCGGGGACACACAGCATCGGAGAAGGCTTTAAATCCATTCGTGATGGTTACTCCGATTTTGCCGTTGTAGGCGGTGCAGAATCCGCCGTTTGCAAACTTGGCATAGCCGGCTTTGCCGCGGCGAAGGCTCTTTCGACAAAGTTTAATGACTCGCCGGAAAAGGCATCGCGCCCCTGGGATCGCGATAGAGACGGATTCGTGGTTGGAGAAGGGGCCGGCATACTGGCCCTCGAAACACTGGACTCTGCCAAATCGCGTGGCGCAAAGATTTATGGGGAAATTGTCGGATATGGAGCTTCCTGCGATGCCTTCCACATCACGGCTCCCCACCATGAAGGCAGTGGTGCAACCATGGCCATGGAGAATGCTATCTCTGATGCCCAAATCCCGAAAGATAAGATAGATTATCTTAATGCTCACGGAACATCAACTCCCGCGGGAGATATCGTCGAAATAGAAGCAATTAAGAGAGTTTTCGGAGATCACGCGTACCAGATCAACATTTCATCGACCAAATCGGCGATTGGGCACCTCCTTGGGGCAGCCGGCGCCGTCGAAGCCATCATATCTGTTTTGGCGATGCTGTATAAAGTCGCTCCGCCAACCATAAATCTCGACAAGCCCGATGATGGTTGTGATCTAAATCTGACCCCTAACCATCCTCAAGATCGAAAAATCGATTATGTCATGAGTAACTCGTTTGGGTTTGGCGGGACGAATGGTTGCCTGATCTTCAAAAAGGTTTAATTACGCTGGATTCTTTGGTATAGTCGCACGGTATCGCCCTTTTCTCACTCGTTAACCTATCTGGGTATGCCTCGTTCCTCAATCATCGCGACAATCGGACCTGCTAGCTGCTCTCCGGACGTGATAAAAAGGATCGTCTTGGCTGGCTGTAGAATTTTTCGATTAAATTTTTCCCATGGGCATCATGATTTTCATAAAAAATGCGCACTAATTATTCGTGAGATTGAGCGATCTACCGGAATTTCTCTGGGCATTCTGATGGATCTTCAGGGGCCGAAGCTGCGTATCGGTTGCTTCGATGATGGGAAAATTTCCCTTACGACTGGGGCGCGATTCATTTTGGATCTCTGCCCAGATGCTGGAAATTCCTCTCGAGTTTTACTTCCTCATCCAGAAATTTTTCACGCCCTTTCCGAGGGGACGCACATTTTTCTTGATGATGGCAAAATAAAATTAGCAGTCTTAAGCAATAACGGGGATTCGATAGAAACAGAAGTTCTGGAAGGAGGAGTTCTTTCAAATAAAAAGGGAGTAAATGTTCCAGGTATCGTGTTACCAATTGCTGCCCTAACAGAAAAAGATAAATCAGATCTATCCATCATTGACGATATAACCGCCGACTGGGTTGCCGTCTCTTTCGTTCAATCGGCCGAAGATATTACATATGCCAGATCCATCATTGGTCCAGACTTTGGGATCGTCGCTAAAATTGAGAAACCGGTCGCTATCGATAACATTGATTCCATTCTCGAAGTCACTGATGCCGTCATGGTTGCCCGTGGTGATCTTGGAGTTGAAATTCCTTTCGAGGCTATTCCAGCGGCACAGCTCCATATAGTAGGGCGAGCCAGATGCCATAGGAAGCCGGTAATCGTGGCAACCCAGATGCTGGAATCGATGATTCATTGCCACGTACCAACTCGCGCGGAAGTAACGGATGTAGCCTTCGCCGTCGGGTGTGGTGCGGACGCCGTCATGCTTTCGGCTGAAACCGCATCCGGAGAGCATCCTGTTAACGCCGTTGAAACCATGATGAAAATCGTACTTCAATCTGAGAAAAACAACTTAAGATTCATGGAAAAAGACGATGATCATTTAAAGG